>CABWYN010000020.1 GCA_902509675.1 uncultured Bacteroidota bacterium
ACAACAAACACATATACATCTCTTTTATTGGATACAGCTACAGGGCAAATTTGGCATCTTCAAATTGGAATTGGCGATGGTGATCAAATGAAATATGTTTTAAATGATGAAAAGCGAGCATATACATTAGAAGATATTAATGAGATTACAAAGGAAAAAATGAACACTTGGGAGGAAGAATATAATAGTAAACCTGACTCTATAGTAAGTGCTGAAGATAAAGAATATTGGAAGCCTATGAGTGTAGAAGAAAGAATTGAAAGTGGTTATTGGGATCTCGCACAAAATGAAAGATTTAAACTATATCCTACAAAAAATAGTTACAACTTTATATTGGTTGATGTTGTCGATGGGCGTACTTGGCAAGTACAATGGAATATTGATGAGGATAAAAGAATAGTTGAAAGATTTTGGTAATCTAAATTAAAGAGTGCCAAATGAGTTGCCATATAGTTGCCTCTTTTTATAAGGACTGCCATATAACTGCCAAAAAATTGTACCTTTAACTTGTAACTATTAAAAAAAGAAGCCCCCGATTTCTCGAAGGCTTTTATCTGAGTAGTGTAGCGGTTTCGCTTGCTCCCCCTCTAAGACTCGAACTTAGGACCCTCTGATTAACAGTCAGATGCTCTAACCAACTGAGCTAAGGAGGAATTTACTTTTCAGTGAGGGCAAATATATGTAATATTTTTAAAATATAGAATCTAAAAATTTATGAAAATTTTGAGTCTCTATAAATCAAAGAAATTGTTAATTCTAAACTATGAAATTAAAAAGCTTATAAATATCATTTCCATTAGCAAAAATAACCAGAGATAAAAGAATTATAAATCCTATAACCTGAACCGTTTCCAAAAATTTATCAGAAGGTTTTCTGCCTGAAATCATTTCATAAACTAAAAACATTGCGTGCCCTCCGTCTAGAGCAGGAATTGGAAGCAGGTTTAATACTCCTAGCATTACAGATAAGATTGCTGTTCTATCCCAAAAAGACTGCCAATCCCATGTGCCAGGGAATATATTTCCTATTGCTAAAAAACCACCAAGACCTTTATATGCCCCTGTACTTGGGTTAAAAATAGCTGCAAACTGTTCTAAATAAAAACCAAAGAATGAAACAAAGTTGCTGGTTCCAATTCCAATACTTTCAATAAATGAATATGAATTCTTTGTAACTTCTAAATAGCCTAAATCAATCATGTCATTAATGCTTGCAGCTGACATAAACCCTAGTTTTCCGTCTTCATTTACATTTAAAGTTTTTTGGATTTTAAAAGAATCTCTTAATAAAACCACTTCAACAGTCCTGCTTTTATTTTTTTCTAATAACGGAACTAATTGATCAAAATATTTTACTTCTTCTCCGTTAAGAGAAGCAATTATATCTCCTTGCCTTATATCATAATCTTTATTCAAAGATTCTTCTGAAATACTTTGAATTATAAATGGTTTTCTTAATTCAAATAAAGACGTATTATCACTAGAAGATAATTTTCCAAGAAAGTCATTTGGGAGTGATATTTGTAATCTTTCACCGTCTCTATCAACCTCATAAGTTGAAGCGCTTATAATAGATTTTCTCAATTCTGAATATGTTCTTAAATCATTTCCATCAAAAGAGAGTATTTTATCTCCAGTCTTAAAACCTGATTCTAAAAGGATTGGATTATCTATTAAATACCCACCGCTAATTGAGTTTAACGGAATTGAGGAAGAGCCGTAAGAATAAGCAAGTCCGATATAAATTATAATTGCAAGAATAAAGTTTACAGTTACTCCGCCTAACATTATAATTAATCTTTGCCAAGAAGGTTTTGATCTAAACTCCCATGGCTCAGGTGGTTTAGCCATTTGTTCTTTATCCATACTCTCATCAATCATTCCAGCAATTTTTACATAACCACCAAGTGGAAGCCATCCTATTCCCCAAACAGTATCACCAATTTTTTTCTTAAACAAAGAAAATTTGACATCAAAAAATAAATAGAATTTTTCAACTTTTATCTTAAAGTACTTGGCAGGTAGATAATGTCCAAACTCATGTAACACGATGATTAAGGACAAGCTTAAAATAAATTGAAAGACTTTAATGAGAATTTCCATATGATTAATTAATTAGCTGACAAAAGTATAATCTCAAAATGGAAATTAAAAATTAAATGTGCTAATTAAAAAATAAATGTGTTGTATTTTTACATACCACAAAATTGATTTGTTTTGAAGTTATTTAGAAAAAGAGATTTTATAATGATTGGATTTATAGTGGTTTTTGGAATCATCTCTATTTCCATATTCAACTATATCTTAACACCTGCCCCAACACTTCCTATTTACCAACCTTTTGAAGTGAACGAGAAATTAGTAGATTCTACTATAGCTTACAAATCTAAATATCATAAAATCTCGGATTTTAATCTTACAAATCAAAACGGCGAAAAAGTCACTCAAGAATTTTATAACAATAAAATATACGTTGCAGATTTCTTTTTCACTACTTGTCAATCAATATGCCCGATAATGACAAAAAATATGCTTGATCTTCAAAATGAGTTGAAAAACGATAAAGAAATTTTATTACTCTCTCACACCGTGATGCCTGAAGTTGACTCGGTTCAGCAATTAAAAAAATATGCAATTGAGAATAATATTGATGAAAAAAAATGGAATTTGGTTACTGGAGACAAAAAACAAATTTATGATCTGGCTAGAAAGTCTTACCTAGCAGTTGAAGATTCAGAGTTTGGAGATTTTGACATGATTCACACCGAAAACTTTATGTTGATAGATAAAGAAAGACAAATTAGAGGTTTTTATGATGGGACTAATAAAGAAGAAATTAAAAGATTACTTTCAGATATTGAAATTTTAAAAAAAATAAATTAATAATTTTAAAACATGAAAAAAATATTTTTACCCCTGCTTGCATTAATCACTGTAAATTTTTGTTTTGCGCAGGAATTAATTATTGGTGAAGAAACTGTAGACCCTGGAATTGTATTTATTTTTGAGGGTGCGGTAAAGGATCATGTGATGCCAAGTGGTATGCATTTAAAAGAAGCGCAAACCAATATTCATATTGAAGCAAGAGTAAACTGGGATACCAAAAATATTCCTGAAGGGACACCAGCCGGAGGATTTGTAGCCTACCTTCATATAACTGCAAAGGTGACTAATGAAAAAACTGGAATCAGTACTTTTATTGATTTATTACCTCATATTAATCTTGTAGATAATTACCACTATGCAAGAAATATTTCATTACCAGGAAATGATGATGATTTATATTTAGTTGAATTCAATATCTTACCTCCAACACATATTGAATTATCACTTCACAAAGACTGGCTAGAAAATTATGGGAATGAATTGACGGAAAGTCATTATTTCAAATATAAAAATATAGATTTTGAAGAAATAGCAAAAAGCTCAAGAAGATAGGATTACCCCAGTGCAACATCCAAACACATCATCACAATAAATCCTCCGATAAGACCCATAGTAGCAATATCAACATTTCCGCCTCTTTGACTTTCCGGGATAACCTCCTCAACAACTATAAAAATCATAGCACCAGCAGCAAAAGCTAGCGCATATGGAAGTATTGGCCAAACAAACATCACAAGAGCGGCACCAATTACAGCAAATATAGGTTCAACTATTGCAGATAATTGTCCCCATTTCCATGAATTTCTTCTACTAAAGCCTGCTCTTCTCAAAGGCATTGAAACGGCAAATCCCTCGGGAAAATTTTGAATACCTATACCAATTCCTAAAGCAACGGCTGAGCCTAGTGTAAAAACTGACGCACCCAATTCAGGAGATGCTAAAGCTCCAAATGCGACACCAACCGCCAAACCCTCTGGAATATTATGCAAAGCAATTGCGAGTACCAATAAAGAGGTCTTTTTAAGATCTGTCTTTGGACCCTCAGCTTCTTCTATTTTACCAAAAATATGTAAGTGGGGAACCATTTTGTCTAATATAAACATGAATGCGGCACCTAAGAAAAATCCTATGGCGGGAGGTAAGAAAGAAGGCATACTTGTTTGCCCTAATTCATTTTGTAATTCAACAAAATTTATTGCCGGAGATAATAAAGACCAAAAGCTGGCTGCTATCATCACGCCACCAGTAAAACCAAGGGCAGCATCTAAGGTTTTTCTATTTGAGGATTTGAAAAAGAAAACAAGAGCTGCACCAGCAGCCGTTAAAATCCAGGTGAATAAACCAGCATAAAAAGCCTGCAGTATAGGGCTTGATTCTGATCTAAAAAATTCCAATATGAATTCCATTGTTTTCTAAATTTTAAACGAAAATAACAAATCGATTTTTAATATAAACTAAATCATTTTATATTTGCAGTAATTTAAATTCATTCTACTTATGTATCCAGAAGAACTAGTATCACCAATGAGAAAACAACTCACAGATCAAGGGTTTAGCGAATTGAAAACTGTTGAAGATGTTGAAAATATGATTAAAAATAGCGGAACAACATTAGTTGTTGTAAACTCGGTTTGTGGATGTGCTGCAGCGAATGCAAGACCTGGTGCCATTACAAGTTTGTTAAATGATAAAAAACCAACTCATTTAACAACTGTTTTTGCTGGAGTAGATAGAGAGGCTGTTGAAAAAGTAAGATATTTCTTAGCACCTTTTCCTCCAAGCTCACCGGCTATTGCACTATTTAAAGACGGGGAATTAATTCACATGTTAGAAAGACACCATATTGAAGGAAGAGCTGCTGAAATGATTTCTCAAAATTTAGTCGGTGCTTATAACGAACACTGCTAATTAAAATAACTCAATATATCGAGAGTAACCTTTTGCTTTAATTTACTTAAATCTAAAACCTCAACTTTTCTGATTTCATTGGGTCTTCCGTAGTTCTTATAAACTGTGTATTTCATATACGTAGGATTAGATTCATCTTCTATTGAAAAGTTTTCAATATTAACAATCCACTTTCCTTTGTCAGACTTTTCGATTATAAATTCCTCTGTATTGTATCCATAGTTTAATTCGTCCTCTAATATTTCTTTGTCATCGATAATAGTATGCGACCAGTTAAAATACTTCTTTTTTGGATCGACAAACTGAATATTAAACTCTACCGCCGGGTCATTCCAATCAAAGACTATTCTATAATCATATCCGAAATTATTCCAATCATTTTTAGGAACAAATGTCTTTAGTGTTTTCAGAGGAAAATCTGTTAATACAAGCTTATCCATTTCAGTCCAATATAAATGAGAAGCTTCGTTGACGATGGTTTCTTGTAGCCCTAATATGTTGGCCTGTGAAAGCTTATTTTTTAGGATTTTATTATATAGGCTTGCAGCTAGTTCATACTCCTTAGTTTCTTTATATATGAGTGCCAGATCCCTATATGTTTGCTCATCACTGGGTCTTATTGTTAAGAGTCTTTTGTATAGGATCTTTGCCTGATCATAATCTCCACTTTCCTCTAATTTATAAGCAATAGTCTTTAAAGCCTTTGGATTATCTTTTGCTTTTTGAGAAATCATTTTTAAAATTAAATCTGCAAAATCTTTATCAATATTTTTAAAGTAATTATACGATTCAACATAAAAAGGAATTGACAATACATATTCTTCTTTTTGAAGTTTAAAAAACTGGTTTTTTGCCTGAATCAATGAATTTGCTTGCTTATAATCATTTATATAAAAAGGTGTAATTGAATCTAAATCTACACTATATATTTGTTCAGTATAATCATTTCCCTTTACCTTCAGGGTATTTAAAAGTCTTTGAGTTTTTCTGGCTAAAGATTTCATTTTAATTAAAAAAACTCCACCTCTTCCTTGACTTCCATATTTATTTGTAGCGCTCATAGAACGAAGCAAAGTAATACTCTCGATTTGCTGCGGGTCGATAAAATCAGGAACATCAGGATAAATAAATCCTTCTACATCAAATATTGCTGACGCGGAATTATTTATCGACAAGGATCCCCCTCTGACATAAATTTTTTGGTTATTACCAGTGGCTGCTCCGCTCTGATCGTAAGCAACCTGTACGTTGGTAAATTTTCCACGTATTGCGTCAACAATTGTTACAGCTGAAGGAGAGATTTCTTCAGAGGTTATTGTTGAAGTAGAAAAGCCAATCGATTTCTTTTTTTTCTTCCCGTACCCAGTGTCAACCTCATCACTAAGCTCTGTTGTACCAGTAATTGTAACCTGATCTAAAATTTGAGCATCTGTTTTTAGTAAGATATACTTATCAGACAGGTCCTCAACAAATACTTGCTTCTCAATCATCCCAAGGTAATCGATCATTAGGATATCATTTAAATCTGCTTTTATTTTAAAGAATCCTTCAAAATCAGATTTTGCCTCAATTAGTGAATTTTTTACTTTTATCGAAGCCCCCTGAATAGGTCCTTTTACACTAAATATTTTTCCAAAAATAAAGTTACTACCACTTGAATCATCTTGAAACCATTGAGCCTCTGAATTTGTTTTCTTTAAAAAAAACTTATTTGTATTATTTAAAAACTTGTACAGCCTACTGGCATTAGTTGTCAATGTATCGTAACCGTTAGCCGTAAGTTGAAAAACATCATCGTCATTTACGTTTCGATCAAAATAGTTTAACTCAAAACTCCCATCACTATCGCTTAAGGTGCCAATATTTTTATTTATAAATTTTACTTCAGCAAAAGGAATTGCCTCGTTAGATTCATAATCCAAAACCGTAGCATTTAAATTTACCTCAATCCAATCGTCTTGTTGAGAGTGGCCGTAGGTAGCTAATAAAAATATAAGAAGTGTAGGTAGTCTTAGCAAGCCAAATTAAATTATATAAACAATATCTAATTTTTTATTACGATTTGCTGTTAAAAAAGACATAATTTTTAGTTAAAGTTGGGTTTTCGCTTTTCTAAGAAAGCGGATGTTCCCTCAACAAAATCTTTTGTTTGAAAACATTTACTAAATTCATTCATTTCAACCTTGAAACCATCACATCCTGGCTGATCGTAAGCATTAACACTTTTTATGGCGTGCTTAATGGCGTTAGACGAATTCATTAGTATTTTATTAGCTAACTCAACGGTAAATGAGTTTAAATTTTCTTGGTCTATTTTATAATTAGCCAATCCAAAATTTAACGCTTCGTCAGCACCAATCATTCTTCCTGTCATTATCATATCCAGAGCTCTTCCTTTTCCGATTAACCGGGTTAATCGTTGAGTGCCGCCATAACCAGGAATCAGGCCCAGAGAAACCTCAGGAAGACCCATCTTTGCATTAGTAGTAGCAACCCTTATATGACAAGCCAATGCAACTTCAAGACCGCCCCCTAGGGCATATCCGTTGATTGCTGCAATGATTGGTTTTGGACAACCTTCAATCGTTTCTGAAAAAATTTTATGTATGGACTCTGAAAGTTCAAAACCCTTTTCCATAGACAAATGTGCAAGCTCTTTAATATCGGCACCTGCAACAAATGCTTTTTCTCCAACTCCTCTTATAATTATTAGTCTAACATCAGAATCTGAAACCGCTAATTTTATTGCTTGATCTAACTCATTTAAAGTGTCAATATTTAAAGCATTTAATTTTTCAGGTCTGTTAATTGAAATTGTATTAATTCGATTATTGGTTGTAGATAATAAATTTGCAAAAGACATATTTTTATTTTTTAGGGAAGGTTATATTAAAAGTAGTTCCAACATTACTTTTAGAAGAAAATTTAATAGTTCCATTATACGCTGTTATGATGCTTTTTATCATTGATAAGCCTAAGCCCATACCGCTTGATTTAGTCGTAAAGCTTGGTTCAAATATTTTTTCAGTATCAGATTTTGATATTCCATAACCATTATCTGAAATAGATATTTTCACCTCTGATTCTACCTGAAAAATTTTAACCTTAATTTCTGGTGTTCTGTCTTCAGGGATTGCCTGAAAAGCATTTTTTAATAAGTTGGTAATAACTCTGATAAGCTGAGTTCTGTCAAAATTAGCTTCTATGTTTTTTGAAGAACTTTCAAACTGAATTTGCTTTCTGTTAAAAATATCTAGGGCTAATTCTACTACTTCAACAACATTTAATTTTTCTTTTTTTGGCTCAGGCATTTCAGCAAAGTCCGAGAAGGCTGTTGCTATTGAGCTCATTGTATCAATTTGCTGAATCAATGAATCGCTAAATTCCTTAATTCTCTGTTTTGTAAATTCTTGTCCTTTGCTATATCCTCTTTCAAAAGTTTGAATACTTAATCTCATTGGTGTAAGTGGATTTTTTATTTCATGAGCTACTTGTTTTGCCATTTCTCTCCAAGCTGTTTCCCTCTCGCTTTTTGCAAGTTTTATTGCACTACTTTTTAGCTCATCGATCATGGTATTATAGGATTCAATTAACGCTACAACTTCTCTTGGTGTATTATCAATATCAATTTTTATGTTTTGATTTTGAAGATTTGTTCTTTTGATAGTGTCTCCAATTGAATCGAGTGATTTTGTGACAAAATTTGAGATAAAATATGCAATTACAAATGCAATAAGAATCATGTTCCCGTGTACAAAACCTAGCCGTATTAAAAAACCACTAAGCTCCATCTTACTTGAGGTATCATCAGCAAAATATGGAATGTATATTATGCCTAGAGGGCTATTTTCAAAATCCGTAACTAAATTATATGATGATTTAAAATAGCTTGAATTTTTATCGCTTTCTACATATCTAGTTGGATTTTCTTTTTGGAAATACTCTAAAACTGAAGACTCTAAAACTGTTTTACCTCTGACCCCTGTAACAGCTGTGGAGCTTTTAATTAATATCCCGTCCAGATCATATAACTCAAATTCGATGTTATGAATATCTGCCATTTCCTGTAGCATTGCATTGCTTAAAGATTTAATAGAATTCTTACTTCCTTTGTCAATCTCATATTTTATATCTGTTAAAATGTTGCTTTCCTTTCGCTCAAGTCTACCTTCATGGTATTCAGAGTTTTGTTTATTAAACTGATATAATGTCACGCCTGCTATCATAATAGATTCAACCACGATAAAAACCATCATATAGTAAAAAATTCTAGAGCTTAAGGATATATTATTTTCTCTCATTTTTTCAAATAGTGTAAATCTATTTCTAGTTTAAATTAAATTTAGTAATTATTTGTTGACCAGTGAATTTTAGGGTAGTCAAAATAAATAAAGTTAGAATATTAAATTCATATCTTTGGATAAAAGAAACAGACTATGATCAAGATATTAAAATGGGGTTTAATAATTATAACCTCTCTCATTTTACTTATTTATGCGCTTAATATTGAATATTTAATCAAAGGAGTCAGAACAATTTATTTGACCGGAAACAATACAGCTTTTATTTCTGACTATGAATACTTTGACAACAGAGAAATAAAAAGTAGCAACCCAGCTCCTTGGGCAACCCATGAAAAGTATAACCAAGTAATTGAATCTGAAGAATTAAAAAACCTAAACGAACAAAGGGAGACAAAATCTTTTCTTGTAATCAAAAACGATAGTATTCTCTTTGAAAAATATTATGATGGATACGACCAAAATAGTTTATCAAATTCATTCTCTGTAGCAAAAAGTATTGTTGTTAGTTTAATGGGTAAAGCAATAATGGAGGGTAAAATCAAAGGTCTTGACCAACCTGTAAGCGACTATTTTGAACAATATAAAGACGGTCTTGCAAGTGAATTGACTGTTGGGAACTTAGCAACTATGTCGTCAGGAATGAAATGGAACGAAAAATATTATAATGTCATTAATATTACCTCTGAAAGTTATTTTACTGATGACCTTAGGTCTGTAATCTTAAGACAAGAAATCATTGAAAAACCCGGGCAAAGATTCAGGTATTCTAGCGGAGACACTCAGCTTCTTGGGATGATAATTGAAAAAGCTACAGGCACAACATTATCTGACTACCTAAGTGAAAAGTTTTGGGAACCTATGGGGGCTGAAAATACTGCTCTTTGGCAACTTGATAGTGACAAGTATGGAATGGAAAAAGCTTATTGTTGTTTGGCAAGTACAGCCAGAGACTTTGCAAGATTTGGAAAGCTTTATATTAATAAAGGACAGTGGGGAGATCAAACAATTCTAGACCCTTCATTTGTTGAGCTGGCGATAAACCCTTCGTTTGAAGAAAGTCCCTATTATGGATATGGTTGGTGGCTATATAATTATGAGGGTAAAAAAGTATTTACAATGAACGGTCACAGAGGTCAATTTGTAATTTCATTTCCAGATGAAAATATAATCATCGTTAGGCAAGGTAGTTTTAACGAAAAAGGGAGAGTTAGCGAAAGCTCCGGTGATCTTTACAAATATATTTCTGAAGGATATAAGCTTGCAAAATCAATCGAATAATTTTTGAAAGCAAATAAAGATATATTATTACAAGTCCGAAATCTTTGCATTTCCACTGCATCAAAAAATAAAAGAAAATCATTAGTAAAAAACATTTCATTTGAAATAAAAGAGAATGAAATAATTGGTCTATTAGGCGAATCAGGGAGCGGAAAGTCCCTTACTTCATTGGCAATTTTAAGTCTGTTAGACAAGAATAAATTTAAAATTTCAGGGGAAATATTATTCCACAAAAAGAATCTCTTAGGGATCAATAATCATGAAATGTTAAAAGTCAGGGGGTCTAAAATTTCAATGATTTTTCAGGAACCTATGAGCGCTTTAAATCCAACCATGAAAATTGGCAAACAGCTTTTTGAAGTTTATAAAACTCATCAAATAAAATCAATTACCGAGATTAAAACGGAAATCAATGGGCTTATTAAAAAAGTAAAACTTGATGGGATCAAAAATTTACTTGAAAAATATCCACATGAAATTTCAGGAGGTCAAAAACAAAGGGTTATGATTATGATGGCTTTGGCCTGTAAACCTGAATTATTAATAGCAGATGAACCCACAACTGCTCTTGATGTAACGGTACAAAAAGAAATTATAGAGATCTTAAAATCATTGCAAGAAACTCAAAAACTATCAATATTATTTATTTCTCATGATTTAAAATTGATTTCTAAAATTGCTGATAGATTGGTGATTTTGAAAAGTGGGGAAATAATCGAAAAAGGGAATAGTAAATCGATTTTTAGATCTCCAAAATCAAGCTATACAAAGGCTCTTTTATCAATGATAATGAGACCAAAAAAAAGACCAAAAATTTTACCAACGATTAAGACCTTTGATTTGAACAAAAAACCAGTTTTAGAAAACAACAAACTGAGGCAGAAAAGACAAAAGGATATTTACTCTAAAAAACCTATCTTAAAAATTACGAATCTTTCTAAGTTTTATAACACCTCACCTAATTTTTTTACAAAGAATAATGAATTCAAGGCTTTAAATAAAATTGATTTAAACCTTTATCCTGGAGAAACATTGGGTTTGATTGGAGAATCTGGATCTGGTAAAACAACTTTGTCTAATGCCATTCTTAAAATCCATTCATTTGAAGAAGGTGAAATTTTTTATGAGGGAAATGATGTTTCAACTTTAAAAGGTAAGTACTTATTAAATTTTAGAAGACAAGTTCAATTAATTTTTCAAGACCCATATGCTTCTTTGAATCCACTAAAAAATATTATGGAAACAATAGCCGAACCTATTAAATATCACAGGTTAATTGATGATAAAAATAAAATTATTGAAAAGGTCACTGAACTTTTAAATGATGTAGGGCTTGATGAATCTTTTTTGCAAAGATATCCCCACGAACTTTCTGGTGGGCAAAGACAGAGAATATGTATAGCTAGGGCAATCTGTTTACATCCAAAAGTAATTATCTGTGACGAATGTGTCTCTGCGCTGGATGTCTCTGTTCAAGCTACAATTTTAAACCTTTTAAATTCGCTAAAGAAGAAATATGATTTTACCTACATATTTATTTCACATGACCTTTCAGTAGTCAAATATATGTCTGATCGAATTGTAGTACTGTTTAACGGAAAAGTGGTTGAATATGAAGAAGCTGATAAAATGTTCTTAAATCCAAAAAGTAATTACACTAAAAAATTAATAAAAGCCTCAATATAAACATGTCTTTAATCTGGAGCCCAAATAATTCTAAGAATTCAAACTTTTTTAATTTTCAAACTTTTTTGAAAACTAATTATAAAAAAAGTTTTCTGAATTATGAACAAATGCACGATTGGTCTATTAATAATCCTAACGAGTTTTGGCTTGCCATTACTGAATTTTTTGAAGTAGAGTTTACTAAAGGTTATAAAAATGTATTTATTAAAGGGGTGCCATTTTATAAGTCTGTTTGGTTTCAGGACTCTAAATTAAGTTACTCTAGACACCTACTAAGACATGCTAAGAAAGGAGAAACTGCACTAATTTATAAAAATGAAAAAGACAAATTATTAAATATTTCGTGGAATAGTTTGCTTCAAAGGTCCAAAGAGATTCGATCAGAATTAATAAAAAATAATATTTTAGAGGGTGATGTAGTTGTAGGGTATTTATTAAATCATCCCGATACAATTGCCTCTTTTATTGCCGTTAATTCTCTTGGTGCTATTTGGTCGTGTTGTTCCCCTGATTTTGGTGTTGAGAGTATAATAAACAGGTTTGATCAGTTAAATCCTAAAGTACTATTAGCTCATGATAGCTATTTGTATAACGGAAAATACTTTGATCAAACTGAAAAAATTTCAAAATTAGAAAATCAGCTAACGAGCCTTGAAAAAACAATTGTATTTACGCCTGATTTTAAATCCTGGAATTTAAATAGTAATTATTGGATTGATTTTGACATGAATCCGGTTGATTTTAATCATCCTATTTGGGTTTTATTTTCGTCCGGCACAACCGGAAAGCCAAAGGCTATTACTCATGGAACCGGTGGTATTTTAATCGAACAATATAAATCTCTTTCACTTCATCAAAATATTTCAAATGAAGATAGATTTTTTTGGAATACAACGACGGGTTGGATGATGTGGAATTATGCTCTTGGTTCCCTTTTGTGTGGTGCAAAACTTTGTCTTTACGACGGTGCTGCAAATTTTCCAGATATCGGTGTTCAGTGGAGGTTTGCTAAGGAGGCGAAAATAAATCATTTTGGAAATGGATCTCCTTTGTTTATAGCTAGCATGAAGCAAAACACAAAAGATGTTAATGAAACTGCATTAAAAAATTTAAAAACAATCGGCGCAACAGGGTCCCCGCTTTCTGAAGACGCCTTTCTTTGGCTTCAAAGTAAGCTTCCAAAAACTCAAATAATATCCCTAAGTGGAGGTACAGATGTCTGCTCTGCTTTTATTGGGGGCTGCCCTACACTCCCCGTATATTCTGGTTATTTACAATGTAAAATGTTAGGTGCCGCAATTGAGGCGTGGGATGAAAATAAAAATTCAGTTGTAAATCAAACTGGTGAGCTTGTTATCACAAAGCCATTACCTTCCATGCCTATATTTTTCTGGAATGATGGTAATTTTGAAAATTATCATAGCTCCTATTTTGAAAAAAATAAAGGAGTATGGACTCATGGAGATTGGATTTATATTAGCTCTGAAAAAGGTATTCTTATGCAGGGCAGGTCAGATGCAACTCTAAATAGAAACGGGATAAGAATAGGAACATCTGAGATTTATACAGTGTTAGATCAGATAACTGAAATCAAAGATTCTTTGATAATAGATATTATAATGCAAAATTCTAGTAAACTAGTTTTGTTTACTTCTACCAATAAAACCTTAGATAACGAAATTAAGACCAAAATAAAAAACGCCATCAAATCTAAATGTTCACCGAGACATGTTCCTAATTTAATTTTTAGTGTCTCTGAAATCCCTTATACGATAAGTGGGAAAAAAATGGAAATTCCAATAAAAAAAATTGTTAATGGGCAAAAAATAGATCAGGCTATTTCAAAAGGTGCAATGAAAAATCCTGAATGCTTAAAAGAATACATTGACATTAGAAATCAATATCTAAAATCTCCTGATCAGTAGTTTTTCCAGATCCAATACTATCTATTACAAATTTATTACAATCTAATTCAATACTCAGTTTTTTTGGTTTATCGAATGATTGATCTGAAATCATTAGGGTTGAATCTTGATAAACACTTTTCATGTAAACGCCCCAAATTGGTAAAGCCATTGATGCTCCTTGACCATAAGCAATATCTTCAAAGTGAATCGCTCTATCTTCCGCCCCAACCCAAACTCCAGTAACTAAGTTTGGTACCATGCCAATAAACCATCCGTCACTTTGATTTTGAGTTGTTCCTGTTTTTCCTGCTATAGGGTTTGTAAATTCATAAGGATAACCTGTAACTATATTTTGATATGCTCGGTTGTATTCATCTGCTCCTGTTGTTCGAAGTCTGGTTCCCGAACCGGCCATTGTTACACCCTCTAGTAAGTTTACAGTAACATATGCAGCCTCTTCGCTTAAGACGTCTTTTGTTACAGGCTGGTGTTTAAATAATGTAGTCCCATTTTTATCTTCTATTTTTTCAACAAAAACTGGTTGTGTATAAACCCCTTTATTAGCAAAAGTTGAATACGCTGCCACCATCTCATAAACGCTTAAGTCTGGTGTCCCTAAGGCAATTGAGGGTACAGGTAAAATTCTTTGTTCAATCCCTAAGTCTTTGGCTAATTTTACAACAGTTTGTGGGCCAATTCTATCCATTAATCTTGCCGTTACAGTATTAACAGAATTTGCTAATGCATTTTTCAATGTCCTTGTTCTTCCGTACTTATCCCCAGAATTTTTAGGACACCATTGCTCAACATTACCAAACTTGTTTTTTTCAATACAAAACTGGCTATCAGGAAATGTGTCACAAGGGGACAGTTTAAGTTGATCAATTGCAGCTGCATATACAAAAGGCTTAAAGGTAGATCCAATTTGTCGCTTACCCTTTTTCACCATATCGTATTGAAAGTGTCTGTAATTCATTCCTCCAACCCATGCCTTTATATGACCATTAGTAGGGTCCATGGACATCATTCCTGGCCTAAAAAATGACTTATAATATTTCATAGAATCAAGAGGGGTCATAATTGTGTCAATATCTCCCTCCCAGGAAAAAATTGTCATATCAACGGGTTCATAAAAGGAGTTCTCAATTTCTTCATTTTCTTTTTTAAGGTCGTATTTCATTTTTCTCCATCTTTCTGACCTTCTCATTGAAATTCTAAGTAATGTGTCAACTGCTCCGGAGGTTAATTCCCTAAAAGGCGCGATTGAATCATCAAGAATTTCGTTTTGTTGAAAAAATTCTTTTTGTAACCTGGGCATATGCTGCTCAACGGCTAGCTCTGCCATTTGCTGCATAGTATAATTAATAGTTGTGTAGATTTTCAGACCATCCGTGTTTAAATTATATTTTGATCCATCAGGTTTTCGATTGCCTTCATCATTTATCCAATTTTTCATGTGAGATCTTAAAAATTCTCTAAAATATGTTGCTAAACCCTCCCTATGAGATTCAGGTGTGTAATTTAGATTTAATGGCTGCAGCCTAAGTGAATCAAGTAATGACTTTTCTAAATAATCGTATTTACTCATTTGACCCAAAACAACATTTCTTCTGTTTTTGACCCCGATTGGATTCCTGTGAGGTCTAGGATTATATAAAGAAGAGTTTTTTAACATCCCAACTAAAATTGCTGATTCATTTATATCTAAATCAATTGGCTCTTTACCAAAATATATACGAGCAGCACTTCTTATACCATCACCATTATTGTTAAAATCATATAAGTTTAAATATTGTGTAATTATTTCTTCTTTTGTATAATTTCTCTCCAATCTTACCGCAATAATATACTCTTTAAATTTTTGTGTTATCCTTTCAATGATGTCTTTTGACCCTTCACCGGTAAAAAGTAATTTAGCTAATTGCTGTGTAATCGTACTCCCCCCTCCGTCTTTCCCAAACTTTAAAGCTGCGCCAAATGTTCGCTTAAAATCTATTCCAGAGTGTGAATAAAACCTGATATCTTCAGTTGCTATTAGAGCGTCAACTAGATGAGGTGGAAGTTCATCAAAAGTTACTGGAGTTCTATTGTCGTTAAAGTAATATTTAGCGAGTGTCTTTCCATCTGATGTAAAAATCTCACTTGCTAAATTTGTTTTAGGATTTTCTAATACCTCAAGATCTGGCATATCACCAAAACCTCCGATTGAGGCATAATAAAAAAGAAATATTATCACAGAAATAGGAGTTAAAAAAATTAACCACATTAAAAAAGAATACCACTTATAATTTTTTTTTACCATCAATCAATGTTTTCTATTTTGTACCCTACATCCACAACTCCGTCTAAGCTTTTTAACCCACTAACCTTATTAATAACTCTCATTGCATGCTCAACAGAGACAGAGTATTTTTTATTTTTTCCCAATTCAATTTTTTCTTTATGAATCAAACTATTTTCAATAATATTAACTCTTTTTTTTCCTAAAAATTTCCCAGACTTATCTGCTATCTTAAAATTTAATGTGTCTTTTGATAAAACACTCAAACTATCCTTTAATGTTGTAATTAAAAAGATATTACTAAATGGGTAATCTTTGTTAATTCGTAAGTTAATATAAGTATTGTATTTTTTAGTGTCTGCTAATTCGAAAACAAAATTCTGAATCGAGTCTTTGTCCCATTGATTTTCGATTGAGTTGTATTGAATATATTCTATATTTGATTCGCATGAAAAAACAAAAAATGATGTGATAAGTAGTATTTTAAAGCGCATAATTTCTTTTTTTCGTTTTATCAAATCTAGTAATGCTATCTTCTGAATTAAAGCTATTATCTTTAGCTTTTTGGATGGAAAAGTCCTCCAGTGATGAGACTTCTTTTCCAGACCTATTAATTTCGATCATTTTATGTAAAGACTTAATATCTATCTCAAACCATTCCATAAAATTATCCTTATATGAATACCAAACTAGCTTTTTAAAAATGTCTGTCTTTTGTAATATCGCAATTCCTTTTTTAGTTTTAATCTTAACATCTTTTTTTGGAAAATCTTTTAACGCATCTAAATACGTGTCTAATTCATAATTCAAGCAACATTTTAATTTCCCACATTGACCCGCTAGCTTTTGAGGATTAATGGATAATTTTTGGTACCTAGCTGCTGAAGTATTAACTTTTCTAAAATCATTTAGCCAGGTTGAACAACACAATTCTCTCCCACAAGATCCAATACCACCCAGTCTAGAGGCTTCTTGTCTCAAGCCAACTTGTTTCATTTCAATTCTAGTTCTAAATTCCTCGGCATATCTTTTTATCAGCTCTCTAAAATCAACTCTTTGATCAGCTGTATAATAAAAAACAACCTTAGATCCATCCGCCTGAAATTCGACATCAGAAATTTTCATTTTAAGCCCCAACTCAATTGCTATTATTCTAGCTCTTGTTTGAGTTACTGATTCTTTTTTAATCAGAGCTTGCCATTTATCTATCTCTTTTTCACTGGGGAGTTTTATTAATGAAAAAAGTTCGTCCTCAACATTTATATTTTTCTTTTTTAATTGAGTTTTGACTAATTCACCGGTTAGTGTAACCACTCCTATATCATACCCTTTTTCTGATTCAGTAATAACTGTGTCACCACCAGAAACTTTTAGATTATTATTTCTAAAATAACCTTTCCTCCCATTTTTAAATCTTATCTCTACAATTTTAAAAGGATTAATTAAAGAATTTGAAATATCTGATAACCAGTCAAAAACGGTAAATGTTCCACAACTTCCACTTGCACAGTTCCCGTTATTATTACAGCCCTTTGGGATTCCAGAAGTTTTACTATTACAACTATTACAGCTCATTTCTTTTGAAAGTTGTTATGTTATTTGTTCTTCCTTTTTTAAAAATAATATGACTATTTTTTTTTCCTTTTCTAAGGTTTTTTTGTAGTAAATGTGGCATCTTATTAATTTCTAGACATTTATTTGAACAGCAATTTTCCATTTTTGTTTTACATTCATCACATTGGATAAATAACAAATGACAAGCATCATTTGCGCAATTTGTGTGAATGTCAAAAGGGGTGCCGCATTGATGACATTCAGCAATGACTTCATTACTAATTGTTTCTACCCTACGATTGTCAAAAACAAAGTTTTTACCGATGAAATTATTTTTTAAATTTTGATCTTTTACCTGACGCGCATACTCGATTATACCGCCCTCAAGTTGATAAACATTCTTAAATCCTTTGTGCTTAAAATAGGCGCTTGCTTTTTCACATCTAATCCCGCCAGTGCAGTACATTAATAGGTTCTTATCCTCTTTATAGTTTTCAATTTTATTTTCAATGACTTCCAAAGAATCACGAAAAGTATCAACATCGGGGCAAATTGCACCCTTAAAATGTCCAATTTCACTTTCATAGTGATTTCTCATATCTAAAACAATAGAATTCTTCTCGTTTAACAAATTATTGAATTCAAGTGCATTTAAATGTGTTCCCTTTTTTGTAACATCAAAACTTTTATCATTTAGTCCATCAGCTAAAATTTTATTTCTGATTTTTATTTTTAGTTTTAAAAAAGATTTTGCTTGGTGCTCTAACGCAATATTTAATCTCACCCTTTTTAGAAATTTTATTGATCTTAAGTGTTTTGTAAACTTTTTAAAATTTTTTTCTGGTAAAGACAGTTGTGCATTGATTCCTTCTTTTGCAATATGTATTCTTCCTAAGACATCAATACTGTTCCAAAAGAGGAATAAAAAATCTCTAAATTCCTTTACATCTGTGATCTTGGCATATTGATAAAAAGAAAGAGTGATTCTCTTTAAATTTGAAGCGTCTAAAATCTTAGTTCTTTCTTCCGAACTTAATTTATTGTACAGTTGCATGCTATACCAATTTCTGTTTAATAACAAAAGTAGATAAAAAAGATAAAAATCATCCTTTTCTATATTGTATTGTGTGAAAAGATATCCTAAATTAGTAATGAAATATAAATATTATGACCAACGTTAAAGCAGATAAATTAAAGGCTCTTAAATTAACCTTAGATAAACTAGATAAAACTTACGGGAAAGGAACTGTTATGAAGATGGGTGATGCTCCAGATTCATCAGTTGAGTCGATATCCTCCGGATCCCTGGGTTTGGATATTGCTTTGGGGGTTGGAGGTTATCCAAAAGGAAGGGTTATAGAAATATACGGTCCTGAGTCATCAGGTAAAACGACTCTTACCCTGCACGCAATAGCAGAGTGTCAAAAAAAGGGGGGAATAGCCGCATTTATTGATGCTGAGCATGCATTTGATAGATTTTATGCTGAAAAATTAGGGATTGATATTGAAAACTTAATTATTTCTCAGCCTGATCACGGAGAGCAAGCTTTAGAAATTGCTGATAATCTGATCCGGTCAGGAGCTATCGATATGGTAGTAATTGATTCCGTTGCAGCCCTGACGCCTAAAAGTGAAATAGAAGGAGAAATGGGTGATTCTAAAATGGGATTACACGCAAGGCTTATGTCTCAAGCTTTAAGAAAGCTTACTGGGTCAATTAGCAAAACTAATTGTACAGTGATGTTTATTAATCAATTGCGTGAAAAGATCGGTATCATGTTTGGGAACCCAGAAACAACAACCGGTGGAAATGCACTAAAATTTTATGCCTCGATCCGACTAGATATCAGAAGATCAACACAGATTAAAAATAGTGATGGTGTGGTTATGGGGAATAAGACAAGGGTTAAAATAGTTAAAAACAAAGTTGCTCCTCCATTTAAACTTGCTGAGTTTGATATTATGTATGGACAGGGAATTTCAAAAGTCGGTGAAATTATTGACCATGCTGTTGAGGCTGAAATAATAAACAAAAGCGGCTCATGGTTTAGTTATGAGGGAACAAAATTAGGACAAGGTAGAGATTCTGTTAAGAACTTATTAAAAGATAATCCTGAGCTAATGGAAACCTTAGAAAAGAAACTGAAAGAAGTAATTTAATTTGATCTCAGATCATTTAAGATAATATTTCTGACTTTTTCACTAAGTTCAACCCTGTCTTCTTTGATCATTCCCTTTGTTTCAATAGGATCATGAATATTAACTCTCAATTTTCCCGGAGACCCTTTTGATCCTCCTACTAAACCTCCATAACTCCAAGGAAATCTCTTTTTATTATCAAGAAAAGATAAAGGAACAACAGGGACTTGATGTTCAATCGCCATTGTAAAAGCTCCGTGTTTAAATGGGGCTAACTCAACATCTTCATCTGGAACAGTGCCTTCTGGAAAAAGAGCTATACTAATTCCTGAGTTCAATTTTTTCTTGGTTTCGGCGAAGACCTTTTTTTTACTTTCATTGCTCGATCTGTCTACCAAAATCATTGTTTTTTTATATATGTATCCAAAAATAGGGATTTTATCTAGCTCTTTCTTGCCGATAAATATAATCGGGTTCATTCTTATTGTGGAGACGAAAAGCATAACATCCATCATTGAAACATGATTGGCAACAAAAATATAGGCTTTGTTTTTTTCTGTTTTTAACATTCTGTCTTTTCTTGGAAACATACCCATTCCAAATAAAATAAAATCAGACCATAGGACACCTCCCATATAAAATTTTTTATAATGAGCGCCTGTTATTTGCATCAAAATAAAAGAAGGCAAAATAATTATTACAGTTGAGACTAATACTAATAAGTAAAACCATATATTGTATAGGGTCCAGAAAATATATTTAAGTGCTTTCACAAGTTTCAAAACTAAGTAATTTATTTTAATAAAAATTTTAACTTTGCTGTATGGGTAAAAATTTGAAAAGAATTCTAACAGGAATTCAAAGTACAGGAGTTCCGCACCTGGGAAATATTTTAGGTGCTATTATCCCTGCCCTTGACTTTTCAAAACAAAAAGAAATTGAATCTTATCTATTTATAGCAGACTTCCATTCTTTGACACAAATAAAAGACTCTAAAACTTTAAAGGAAAATACACTTCATACTGCAGCTGCTTGGTTAGCCTTTGGGCTAGACCCAGATAAAACTATTTTTTATCGTCAAAGTGATGTTCCTCAAGTTACTGAACTAAGCTGGTACCTTAGTTGTTTTTTCCCTTACAACAGGCTGACACTTGCACATAGTTTTAAAGATAAAAAAAATCGGCTAGAAGATGTAAATTCAGGCCTATTCAACTACCCTCTATTAATGGCTGCAGATATTTTACTTTATGATGCACAAGTAGTGCCCGTTGGTAAAGACCAGCTTCAACATATAGAGATAACCCGAAATGTTGCAAATAGGTTTCATAATGTATTTGGAAAAACATTCGTGGTTCCTGCAGAACACGTTCAAGAAGAAACAAAGCTTATCCCTGGAACAGATGGAGAAAAAATGAGTAAAAGCAAAAACAATATTATAAACATATTTGCTCCTGAGAAAATATTAAAAAAGCAAATTCAATCAATCAAAACAAACTCGACGCCACTAGAAGAAACGAAAGATTGGAAGGTGTGTAATCTGTTTAATATTTATAAGCTTTTGGCTAGTAAAGAAGAAATAGATATCATGAAAAATAA
>CABWYN010000021.1 GCA_902509675.1 uncultured Bacteroidota bacterium
TGTCTAAAGATGATATCGAGCAGTTAATTGAGGACAAAAAGACAAAAGAAAGAGAAAAAGTGATTCATAACTGGGATGATGAAGGAATAAAAATAGAAAAAGGTAGATGGGGTAAGTTTTATTTGATCAAATCAAAAAAGAAAATTCTCTTAGATAAGAACCTAGATGTTCACACAATAGATCTTGAAAAGGCAAAAGAGATTTATCAAGCCAATACCTCCAAAAAATCTAAAAAATAAATCAAATGGCTTCAGAATTTCTTACTTCACCATTTGATAATTTACTAAAGCCTGTTGACGATCATCTTATTGTTCATAATGAATTAATGTCTTCACTCATTTTAGGAAACAGAATAAAGATTAATACCAGTCAGAACGGAATTCCCGATTTAGACTCTGTTAAAATTGTGATTATTGGAATTCCTGAAAATAGAAATTCGGTTGATTATTTGGGAGATGAATTAAATTTAAATGAAATAAGAAAATCATTCTATAATCTATACCCTGGTAATTGGTCAAGTAACATTGCCGATTTGGGTAATTTGATTTTGGGCGAAAATGTCGAGCAAACTTATGGCAGGTTGATCTCACTATTATCAATTCTTTTTGAAAAAGGAATTATTCCTCTTATTGTTGGCGGAAGTCATGATTTACTTTACGCTAATTATAGATCTTATGATTCGTTCAAGAGTACAGTGAATATAGTTAATATAGATTCAAATTTTGATCTTGGTGATTCTTCAAAACCAATTAATAATTTAAGTTATTTGGGAAAAATTATACTTGATGAACCTCACAACCTGTTTAACTACTCAAATCTAGGGTTTCAAACCTATCACAATTCTCAGGAAGAAATTGATTTAATGGAAAATTTATATTTTGAATCCTACAGATTGGGTGAAGTAAGTTCAAACATAAGGTTGGCTGAGCCAGTTATGAGAGATGCGGATATTGTTAGTATAGATCTCAAATCTGTGAGAGCCTCAGAATTAAGTTCTAGACAAAAATTTTCTCCTAACGGATTTGACGGTAAAGAAATATGTGCATTAAGTAGATATGCTGGAATAAGTAATAAGGTTACCTCATTTGGTATTTACGAGTACAAGTCTTCAAACGAAGATGAGATTACAGAGATGTTAATTTCTCAGATCATTTGGTATTTTATTGAAGGTGTTAATTGTAGAGTAAAAGACTCGGATTTTCAAAATGAACAGGATTACAACAAATTTACAGTCATTGTTGACGAGTATGAGTTAGTTTTTTACCAAAATAAGATAACCTCTAGATGGTGGATTGAGATAATTGGAGAAGGCTCTAATAATAAACTAAAACAAAATACGTTATTACCCTGTACGCATGATGATTATGAGGATGCGAAGAATGGCATGATTCCTGAAAGATGGTTTAAGGCAATTAAAAAAAATGTTTTATAAATTTCATTGAATTATGACCGAGAGAAAAATTATTTATTTGCGTATTAAAATATATATGGGTAAGTTTAACCACTTTTTTCAACGGGCTATATGAGAAAAATTAAGAAAATATTACAATTAGTAACCTTTGCAGTGATCGTATTTAGTTGCGGTTCAGGTGGTTTGAATAAATCTAAAGGTGAATTAATTGGTGTTAAGGGAAAAAAATATTTTCCTGAAAAGCCGTACGGAATGGTTCTAATACCTGGAGGCTCATACATTATGGGTAAGTCAGATGATGATATTGCATCTATCGAAGATGCCCCTACTAAAACTGTTACAGTTAGGTCATTTTATATGGACGAAACTGAAATTACAAATTCCGAATACAGACAATTTGTAAATTGGACAAGAGATTCTGTTTTAAGAACTGCTCTAGCAATAAAAGCTGAAGAAATTTTGCAATCTGATGCAAATCCTGAATCAACTGGCGGAATTAGAGAATATGCTTTCATTGAAGCTGATACTTCTCAATTATCAGTATACGATAAATGGAAATTAGAGAATGAGGTGTATGAATCAGATGATGAATACTATGCAAACCAAACCTTAAACTGGGATGTTGATCTCATTTTAGACAGAAATGATTACCCCGATAATGAATATTTAGAGGTTGTAGAAAGTTTTTTCCTTGCCGACGACAAGGTATTTAACGAAAGGCGCACATGGGATACTGAAAAATTTATTTACAGACACAAATACTCTGACGTTACTGGAAGTAAGGGTTATATGAAAAGAATGCAAGAACGTAAGGATGATTTGGTTAATGCATTATTAGAGGAGGGTTACATTGATGAGACTACAGCTGGGGGCTTTCCAACGTATACCTTTTATGAGGACGGTCGTGATCTTATTGAAGATGCAGTTGAAGATCGAATTGTTATCACTGATAAATTTATGCAATCAGAGTTTCCTGATTTAGACAGAAGTAAATTTATTCGTGAGGTGCCGGTTCCAATTTACCCTGACACGACGGTATGGATAAGAGACTTTAAATATTCTTACAATGAGCCTATGCATAATGACTATTTTTGGCATGATGCATACAGTGAATATCCCGTTGTTGGAGTTACTTGGTTTCAAGCTAGTGCATTTTGCGAATGGAGAACATTAACAAAAAATGCATATCAAAAAACAAAAAAGAAAAAAAGTTTAGTACCAAAATTTAGACTTCCTACTGAAGCTGAATGGGAGTATGCTGCCCGTGGAGGTTTACAAGGGGGTATGTATCCTTGGGGAGGTCCTTACACCAAAAATGATAGAGGTTGCTTTATGGCAAATTTCAAACCCATGAGAGGAGATTACGCAGTTGATCAGGCATTGTATACGGTAGAAGCAAATGCATATGACCCTAATGGTTACAGTTTGTATAATATGGCTGGAAATGTTTCTGAATGGGTTAATTCATCCTACGAGTCAGAAGCCTATGATTTCTCGATCACAATGAATCCAAATGTAAATAAGGAAGAAAACAATAAGAAAGTAGTTAGAGGTGGTTCTTGGAAGGACGTAAAGTATTACCTGCAGGTCAGTTCTAGAGATTACGAATATGCAAATCAACCAAGGAGTTATATCGGTTTTAGAACTGTACATGAGTTTTTAGGCGCTGACATGACAGCTAATACCATGACAAATCAAACTATTCAAAAAGAAAATAACAAAAGAAGTACAATAAAATAATTTTAAAATTTAATAATTATGGCATTTAAATTAAGTAAGAAAGTAAATAACGCAATTTATGGATACGGAGCAGCAGTTGTTATTATTGGTGCGCTGATGAAAATTACATATTACAGTCCAAGTTGGGCTCCAGGGATTGCAAACACAATGTTAACTATTGGATTAGTAATCGAAGCATTGATATTTGCATACTCAGCTATTGACCCATCTTTACAAAAAGAAGAATACGAATGGGAAAGAGTTTATCCTGAATTATCTAACGGCGCAGCAGGATCTGGAAAAGGAGTTAAAAGTCCACAGGTCTTAATGAGCGAAAAAATTGACGATATGTTCAAAAACGCAAAGTTAGATGAGTCGGTTGTAAAAGACTTAGCTCAGAGTATTAAAGACTTTGATGCATCAGCAAAGGCTGGAGCAAAAAGCGCAGCAGATTTAGCTAAAATAAATCAGGAATTTGCAAATAACGCAAATGAATTAACAAAGCAAATGGCAGCACTTTCTTCAAATCTTGAAACACTGAATGGTGTTTATGGAGGAGTGTTAAATGCAATGAAAAAATAATTTAAAAAAAAGAAAATATGGCTGGTAAAGAATCACCAAGACAGAAGATGATAAATATGATGTACCTCATATTTATCGCTATGCTTGCCTTAAATTTATCAAAACAAATTCTTCAATCATTTGGTACTATGAATGAAGAACTAACAGATACAAATATTGAACTAGCAGAAAGGAATAATCAGTTCATGCAAGGTTTAGAGGAAAAAGCTCAAGAACAGGCAGCGAAGTATCAAGATCTTAAATTAAAAGCTGATTCAATTAGAGAAGTTTCAACAGGCTTATACAATTACCTTGAGAGTATTAAGGAAGATGCATATGTAAAAGCAGAAGCAAAAGGTGTTAAAAGAGATGATTTTTCAAAATTAGATAATACGGCTCATTTTACACAAGCATTTTTTGATGGAGAAGAACTAAAGGAAGCAGGACAAGAATTTCTTGATCAAATGGATAATTTTAGAAATTCATTTGTTCAAGTTGCAAGTTCTGATCCTAAACTTGTTTCCATAGCTGAAGAAGTAGCTTCAAAGTTTGATACAGGCGATATTGAGGTTAAAGATGGAAAACCAAGAAGATATCTTGATTATCATTACAAAGAAATGCCAGTTATTGTTGGTATTACAAAACTATCCCTTTTACAGTCAACTCTTCAAAATATTGAAGCCCAGTTGTTGTCAACAATGCTTGAGGGTAAACTAAAAATTGAAGCCTCACTTACAAATTTTAACGCAATTGTAATTCCAGATAAAAATGCCTTTTTTGCGGGTGAGAATTTTACAGGAAGGATAATTTTAGGAAAAAATGATAAAACATTAAAAGCTGATAAGGTAATTATTAATGGAACAGAACTCGATGAAGAGTCTATGCAAGAAGGTCAAACCTTAATTAAATTTCCTGCTGGTGCTGTTGGTGAAAGAGACATTGAAGGTGAATTTCAGTTTATTGAAGAAGGTGAAGTAATTACTATTCCCGTAAATAGTAAGTATGCTGTTGTTCCAAAGCCAAATAGTGCAACAATTTCAGCAGATAATATGAATGTTGTATATAGAGGAGTTTCAAATCCTTTTACAATTTCTTTCGCTGGAATTCCTGCAAATAAAGTAAGCGCTAATACTCCTGGTCTCAAAAAAGGAAAAACTGTATTAGAAAGGGGTAGAAAAAAGAAAAAGAATGGACCAACTGATTATGAACTTGATCTCTCTAGAATACCCAAAGAATTAAAGGGAAAAAACAATTTAGATATTACTGTTAAAGGTCAATTACCATCAGGCGAATATGTTACTTCTAAGGTTAACTTTAAAATCAAGTCATTACCAACTCCTTTTGGTAGTTTAAACAGTAAATCTCCAGATAACGTTACTAAAGAACAGATTAAAAATGCTCAAATTACGGCAGCCTTTGATAATTTTAATTTTAATTTAAGTTTAAGAGTTGAGAAATTTAAAATTGATGTTGGAGGAGAAGCGTCATTTATTTGTGAAGGTGATGAACTTTCCGGACCTGCTAAAAGAGCGATTGACAGAGCCAGAAAAGGTTCATTAATACGTATTTCTGAAATTGAAACAAGAGTAGTTGGTTCATCTGCAAATGTTCCTGCTGCCAGAGCTACATCCTTTAAACTTCTTTAAAAAATTAATCTGTTATGAAAAGTATTTTCAATATTTTATTTTTTATGTTATGTTTTTCAACTGTTACCGTTGCACAGGTTAATTTGCTAAATGCTGTAGATCCAGCGGATATTGGAAAAAAAGATCAAATGCAACTTAAACAAGATGAAGATAAAAAGCTTGAATATGGCTATGTAGACGAAAGAGATATAATGTTTTCTAAGGTTATTTGGGAAGTAATTGATCTTGATCAAAGGGTTAATTTCCCCTATTTATATCCGATTGATACTTCTGTTGTTGGGAAGGAAAGAAGACCTCTTATTCATTATTTGCTAAAAGGAATGAAAGAAGGTAAAATTAATCTTATTTATGACGATGGTAAGTTTAATAATAAAATTACATACAATGAATTTGTTGGGCAGGAAAGTAAATACGGAGGATTGTTTTATAAAAAAATTAACGAAGAAGGTGAAGATCATATTGAGCTTGTTTCTGGAGGAGATAACGAATATATTGATCAGTTTGAAATTTCTGTTGGTGATAATTATCCATCAGGATTTTATAGAGAGATAGAGGATACCTATAATGGTGGTTACTTCGAGGATTTACAGACTTGGTTTGATGATTTAGATTATAGAGTTAATAATGAAAAGTCTGAAGATCCTGCTATTCTTCAAGAATTTGTGAGATTGAGAAGTAAATCATTGATAAGCTATTTAGAGGAAAAATATAGTTCAAAGTATGTTACTACATATAACTTTACTTATGACATGATAGACCATTATAAAATCAAGGGAGTATGGTATTTTGATAAAAGAATTGCCGAATTAAAATATAGACCAATAGCTATAGCACCCGTTGCTAGACAAACAATTAATATTGAAGCTGATTCAAAAGCTCAAGATAATAATGAAACATTGTCTCCCCCGATAGCTATGTTTTGGATTTATTACCCAGATGCTAGAGATGTTCTTAAAGATTCTTATGTTTTTAGTGATAGTAATAGTGTAATTAGAAAATCATTTGATGAATTGATAAATGCTCGAAGATTTCACACTATGATCTATTTAGAGGAAAATATGTATGAGGACAGAGAAGTTGGTGATTATATCAGCGATAATGCATTCATGAGATTATTAGAATCTGAAAGAATCAAAGAAAAAATAAGAAATTTTGAACACGATATGTGGAGTTGGTAATAATGTCAATCAAAAAACTTAATAAAAAGCGTCTATTTCAAAATAGACGCTTTTTTTATTTCTATTTAATTTGTTGTTGTTAATCTTAAAAACCGTTGTATATTTGTAGACCACATCGCGGGGTAGAGCAGTAGGTAGCTCGTCGGGCTCATAACCCGAAGGTCGCTGGTTCGAGTCCAGTCCCCGCTACAAAATAAAAAAAGACCTCAATTTGGGGTCTTTTTTTATTTAATTATAGTTGAGAAATTTATTAATATTATTTATAAGAACCCTCTACAATAAGGTTCGTATTTAAATAATTCTTATTTATATTAAATTTAATAGAGTTTAAAACACTTTTGATTTCTTTGAGTTCTTGCATATATTTTTTTCTATTGGTTTTTAATTTCTTTATAAAGTTCTTAAAATTTACTGGATCAGTATTTTTTAAATTATTATATTTTTTTTCCATTTCATCCCAAGAACTAAATATATTATCTATATTATTTTGCAATAAATCAATTTTGTTTTGATAGAAATGCTTACAATTTTCAGTAGATTTATTGTAGCTTTCATTAAGTTGGTCTTTAATAGAACTAATATGATTTTTCCAAATAAGATATTCTTTTGTTTCTCTTAAATCATAAGTTATACCAATAAATGAAAGTAATTTAATAATCCACTTGCTCGGATCAAAAGCAAACCATTTAACTCCATTTCTATAATCCCATTGGAATGTGTGATGATAATTATGGTAACCTTCCCCAAAAGTAAATAAAGAAACAAACCAAGAATCGCGTGCCGATGATTTGTTATCATATGGTCTATTACCAACGAAGTGGCAAAGGGAATTAATAAAAAAAGTTGCATGGTGAACTAAAGTTACTCTTAAAAAACCTGCCCATAAAACTGCTCCTAATGGCCTATTGTATATCAGTCCTACAATTAACGGCAAGATAAAACCTACAATGATTCCTATATGAAAATAATACTTGTTTTGAAATTTTATTGCAGGTTTTGATTCTATATCTTTAATACCTTTAATTCTAGATTGCTTTTCTGGTGTATTTTTTATAATCCAACCAATATGTGCATGCCAAAAACCTTCCATAATTGAATATGGATCATCTTTCGTGTCTGACAAATTATGATGTTTTCTGTGATCTGAAACCCATTTCAAAATTGTGTTTTCAAAAGCAAGTGAGCCAAATATCATTAAAATCCATTCAACAAATGAATTTGTTTTAAAAGACTTATGGGCAAATAGTCTATGATAACCCATAGTAATTCCCATTCCAGAAATAAACCAAAAAATTAGTAATAAAATAGGTTCTTGCCAAACAATTCCATTATGATAAACATAAATAGAGGTACCAAAAATTCCAATTAAAGGAATGATAGTTAAGGAGAAAACCATATTCCAATTGTATTTGCTATTATTTTTCATTTGATTCATTTTATATGATAACAATTATTTTAATACTTTTCTGTTTACAAAAATAAGTCATTTGATTGATAAATAATTTATATCCACTTATGGAATTTGTTTTTTTATGTTGTTATTTCTTAAAGCAGAGGCATGTCCTCCTCTTTCAGTTCAGCTATATCTAAACCACGTAATTAAGTTTAACCAACATAAATAGAGCAAAACTCATCTAGAAAATATTTAAGCTTTTAAATCGTTAACCAATAAGTTAGATGTTTGAATGCTTCTCGCTACTAAAACAATAAAACGGTTATACTTTTATAAAGGGTAACCGTTTTTTTTTACACATCATAATTATTCTAAACATCTCCTTTTAAGCATCTTGTGAAAAAAGGAAAATCGTCGGTAACTACATAATAATAGATACCCTCAGGAAATTCGGGTGTAACCCCAAAGCGACCATTACATTCATCTAAATCTCCTAGTCCCTCAACATATTCATAATCCTGTGTAAATGCACCCATCGGAATTGGTGTATTAGGATTATTTCCACCACCTGGACCAGCTAATGAGGTTAAAATGCTTGGTCGATTTGTATCAGGTTGATCTTTTAACTTGTAACCTGGTTGCAGGGCTATAATTTCACTAGAAGAATCATTAGTATTTGAATAACCATATCTTGCATAAATAGGAAAGCCATCAGATGCCCATCCAACAATTGTAATATTTTGATTAGCACCTAAGAAATCCATAAGTAGTTCCGGCATACCGTGGTAATGATATGCTCCATTAGGTTGTACATGAGCGTGGTTCATGTCGTCTCCAAAATTGAAAGTTTCATGCCCTAATGCTTCAATATTCCAATTTCCTTGACATTGCGCCAAACAACATTCTCCTTCGTCATTACATCTTCCTGCAGTTGCTGGGTCAAATTTGACACTATTTAGGGCATAAGCAATTGCTGAACCAGGACCACCTGCCTCGATTCCATTTTCGTAAACTATTATTGGACAAAGTGTGAAACTTTTATTTATATTTTGTTCGCTTATAGTGTTAGGATTATGATTATTTGGAAAAGTACCAACCTCATGATTTGGTATCCCATTACCGTTTAAGATTCTGTCAACCCCATCTGATGACCATGAATATCTACTATAATTATTCACGGATTCATCATCATTATATATTTCTTCGTTTATATCAACTAAAACCCCAGTAGTTGAATAGTCTCCGACACAATCTATACTGTTTTCTCCCTGTGAATTTTCATTATTATTACTTCCATTGTTTATATTTTCATCTTTAGAACATGAAAATGAAGTTATTAGAATTAGCAGAATAATTTTTTTCACAAAGTGATTATTTATTTTTTGATCTTATTTCAGTTAAATGTATTTATTTATAATTTAAAAACAGCTAATTTGCATTTATGATTTCAGTAAATAACTTATCTCTTTATTTTGGTGGTCAGGATATTTTTAAAAATATTTCTTTTAGGATAAATAAGGGTGATAAGATCGGGCTTGTTGGAAAAAACGGAGCAGGTAAATCAACTCTTTTGAACTTATTGTCAGAAAATATTAAACCAAATGATGGTAATCTTTCAATGCCAAATGGTTTAATTCTTGGTTATCTAACACAAGATATAGATTTTGAAGATGGTAAATCTATTGTTGAAGAAGCACAAACAGCATTTAGTGAGTTAAATTTAATCAAGAATCGTTTAGCCTTAGTAAATAAAGAAATTAATGAAAGGTCTGATTATGAGGCTAAATCTTATTTAGATTTAATTTCAGAATTTCATGATCTGGGTGAGCGTTACAGGATTCTTGGTGGTAATGACATTCAATCTGAAATAAGTCAAGTGTTAACCGGTTTAGGCTTCACTACAAAGGACTATGATAGACAAACAACTGAATTTAGCGGTGGGTGGAGAATGAGAATAGAACTGGCCAAAATTCTCCTTCAAAAACCAGATGTTTTACTTCTAGATGAGCCTACTAATCATTTAGATATTGAATCAATTATTTGGCTTGAACAATGGTTGAAAAAATTTACAGGAGCTATTGTACTGGTTTCTCATGATAGATTATTTTTAGACTCTATTTCTAACAGAACAATTGAACTATCATTTACTAAAATAAATGATTACAAAGCAAAATATTCAAAATATTTAGAGCTAAGAAAAGATAGAATTGAAAAACAAATACAAGCAAAGAAAAATCAGGATAAGTTTATCTCAGAGTCAAAAATTTTAATCAACAAATTCAGAGCAAAAAAAAATAAAGCTGCTTTTGCTCAAACTTTAATTGCTAAGTTGGATAAGCTTGAAATTATTCATGTTGAAAAAGAGGATGTCGGTAGTATGAAATTTAGTTTTCCGCCAGCACCTCATTCGGGTAAAGTATCTTTAACGATCAATCAAGCGTCTAAAAGTTACGATGATATTGATGTATTGGAAAGTGTAAATTTAGAAATTGTTAAAGGCGAAAAAATCGCCTTTGTAGGAAAAAACGGAAAGGGTAAATCTACACTAGCAAAAATGATAGCCGCAGAAATAAATTTTGATGGTGAAGTTATTTTAGGTCACTCTGTTAAAATGGGATACTATGCCCAGAACCAAGCGGATTACTTAGATGAAGAATCAACAATTTTAGAAACTATTGAAGATGCTATGTCTGAAAATATAACGGCAAATCCAAGAACTATTTTAGGTTCTTTTCTATTTTCTAATGACGATGTTTCTAAAAAAATAAAAGTTCTTTCTGGTGGAGAAAGAGCAAGAGTATCATTATGTAAGCTTTTACTGGAGCCATATAACCTTCTTGTTATGGATGAGCCCACTAATCACTTAGATATCACTTCAAAAGGTCTTTTAAAACAGGCTTTGATGGATTATGACGGGAGTTTAATAGTTGTTTCACATGATAGAGAATTCTTACAAGGTTTAACCCAAAAGGTCTATGAGTTTAGGAATAAAAATATTAAGGAATATCATGGAGATATTAATGCATTTCTCTCGGAAAAAGACTTAAATAATTTTAAACAGCTGGAAATGTCTCCAAAAGATCAAATGGATACTTCAGAGCTTAAAAATAATACAAAAGGATCCTATCGTGATCAAAAAGATAAAAAGAGAAAAACTAATAAGCTTAAGACCAGAATCAGAAACATAGAAAAAGAAATAAATGAAATAAGTGAAGATCTTAAAAACAAAGATTTGGAGCTATCTGATCCTGTAAAATTTAAGCAATTAACAGAAGATAAAGAATTTTTTGAAACCTACGGCCAACAGCAAAATAAACTCAAACAGCTTGAAGAGAAATGGACAAACCTGGTTGAAGAATTAGAAAATATATCGTGAGTATTTAACATATCTTCAAAAAAAGCCCCATTTTTAGTTAATGAGGCTTTTCTCTTTTTATTCGTTTACAAATTCATCGTAAGTTTTTAAGTTTAACTTACTTAGATCAACTTTTTTTAAGAGCTTATTGTATGAATTTTTTGCAGAAACCATTTCTTTTTCGATTAACTTCAAATTATCAAGTTCGTTTTCTGAGGGAATATCATAACTAGAGGCTACCTTTGAGTATAAATCTGCCATCTTTTCTCTTAATTGTTTTTTTGCAGCTCCAACATAATTATCTCCTGTGGTTATAACAAGTTTTTTCTTTAACTCGTCAAATTTAGATTTGGTTTTTTTACTCATTTCTTCACTAGAAATAATTTCATCAATTGTATAAACTGTGTATGCTAAATCTTCGGTCATGTTAAATAATTTCATAACTGTTTCAAACTGAAATTTTCTATCTTCAGAACTTAATCCCGCATTGTTCTTGTACGAAACATTAATAACCTTTTCAAAGGTATCTCTACCCTTTTTGATTACAGCTTTATATTTTCCTGCAGGTACAGTAGGAGAAGTAAATCCTCCAAAACTTAATGTTTTTGCTTTTGCTATTTTTGGAGCTCTCATGTTATACCCCCATGATACCGTATTTATTCCTTTGGATTTTCCAGGAGTAAGAGTTGTAATTTTATTTCCATCCATGTCCTGAATTTCCATAGTCATTTTTCCAAATGTATGTCTTTTGGGTAGTAAATATTGAATTTCACAGCTTAGCGATGAATTAGCTCCAAAAAATTGAGTTTCACGGCCAAAACTGTCAGAGAATCCCCCGTATTCTTGGATTATAAATTCATCTTTACTGAAAAAATAGAGTTTTTCGTCTAAACTTTTATCATTTATCTCTCTCAGTGGAGAAATATCGTCAATTATTATCACTCCTCTACCATGGGTTCCCATTACCAGGTCATTTGTTTTTTCCTGAAGCTCCATATAGTGAACAGCAACAGGTGGAACATTCTTAGCAAATCTTGACCAATTCTCTCCTCCGTTAATTGTAATATATACACCCAACTCAGTCCCTAAAAACAACAAATCCTCGTTTACATAATCAACTTGTATATTTCTGACAAATCCAGTTACATCGTTGTTAGGAATTATATTTTTCCAAGTTTTTCCAAGATCACTTGTCTTATATGCATATGCCTTCATATCTCCAGATGTATGGCCGTCAAATACCGCATAAGCTATATTCTCATTTTGTGTACTGGCTTCAATATGGTAAACCCAGGTATTATTAGGTACCCCTTCAATATTTTCAATTACATTCTTCCAGTTTTTACCTCCATCAATAGTAACCTGAACATTTCCATCATCTGTACCCACCCAAATTATATTTTCATTTAGTGGGGATTCTGTAACGGTAAAAATTGTAGTATGATTTTCTGCACCCGAATTATCCATTGATAAACCGCCTGAGTCTTCCTGGTTTTGCTTTGACTTATCATTTGTCGTTAAATCCGGTGAAATAATATCCCAAGAATTACCCGTGTCATCGGACTTGTGAAGATATTGACTTCCAATATAAATTCTGTCTGGATTATTTTTACTTATTTCAATTGGTGCATTCCAGTTAAACCTGTATTCTTCATATCCTTTTACTGGCAAAGGTTGAATTGTTTTAACCAAATTATTGTCAACATCATACCTCCACACATTTTCTGCCCCTTGCATTTCTGAATAAATAATATTTTTAGTTGGATGTCTTAACACTCTAAATCCATCACCTTGACCGACAGGATTCCAGTTTTTTGCAGAAATGCCCCCTGCAGCAAACGAAGGTCCATACCAAGATCCATTATCCTGAAGTCCACCATATATGTTATAAGGTTCTTCATTATCAACACTAATATGATAAAACTGAGACAATGGAAGATTTTCTACTATCTCCATGGTAACACCTTTATTCCAAGATCTGTAAACTCCACCGTCAGTTCCAACATACATTACATCTGAATTATTTATGTCAAAAACCATATCGTGGATATCAGCATGCATATTCCCTAAGGATTCAAAAGTCTCCCCTCCATCTTTGGAAATAGATCCGTATAAACCAGCTTTTACAACCGTATTTTCGTCTCTTGGATCGACAACAATTCTAGAAAAATAAAATGGTCTAACGGTTATTCCAAAATCGTTATTTTTTTGCTCCCAATTTTTTCCTCCGTCTACACTTCTGTACAGCCCTTTGTCTTCATTTTTTTCTGCTTCAATAACGGTGTATAGTGTACTTGGGTTAGATTCTGAAACGCCAATGGCTAGTCTTCCTAGTTTTCCCTCAGGAAATCCATTATGAATTTTATTCCAGTTTTTACCACCATCAGTAGATTTGTACAGAGCACTATTTTCACCACCCGAATTAAACGACCATGCCGTTCTTCTGAATTCCCACATTGATGCATATAAAATATTTGGATTTGTTGGGTCCATAGCTAAATCAGCGCAACCTGTAGATTCGTTTAGATATAAAATATTCTCCCAGGTATTTCCCCCATCAACAGATTTATAAACACCTCTTTCTTTATTGTCCGACCATAGCGCACCTAAAACTGCCACATACACCTCATTAGAATTTTCTGGATTGACAATAATATTGGCAATTCTTTCAGAATTTTCTAATCCAATTTTATCCCAATTATTACCACCGTCCGTAGATTTATAAAGTCCGTCTCCTGTTGAAACACTATTTCTTGGCCATGGCTCTCCGGTACCTACATATATTGTATTGTCTGGATCATTTGGATCAATTTCTAGTGCTCCAATCGATTGACAATGATCGTCAAATATCGGGTAAAAAGTAGTACCAGCATCATTTGATTTCCAAACTCCACCTCCAGCTGATCCAGCATAAATGATCATCGGATCAGTTGGATGATTTTCCATATCACTTATTCTCCCACTCATAACGGCAGGTCCAATCTCTCTAGCTTTTAGGTCACCAAAGTAATTTTCAAGTTTAATCTCTTTTTTTTCTTGTGAAAATGAGCTAAGCGATATACACAATAGAAGTATACCACTGAGGATAGTGGTTGATTTGTTTAACATTTTCGATTTTTTTAAATATTAGTTATTCTCTTCTTGAGTTGATTCAGGAAATTCAAATTCACTTTCATCAACAGTTGGATTAAGTTCAATGGAACTTATAGTGATTGGTTGACCAGGTTGATCTTTCACACCTTGGGTCATTGAAAACGGCATGTATAGTCCTTCTACTTCTTGATAATCACTCATTTTAGATTCCATTATCATTCCTTTACCCGGCCCATCCATAACTTCTTCGTGTACCATAATCGGGACATAGTTTTCCGAGTCAAAATAATAAATGGAGACATTTGGAATTTCCTCGCCGTCAATAACCATAGGAGTTTTAGTAAGTTTAATCTTAAAAACATCTGATCCTTCAATGCTTTCAGTACCCATAAGCTCTGCAGTAAAACCTTTTTCTCTATAATTTAGAAAAGGATCAGGGAATTCAGCAAGTTCATTTCTAACATTATCAACATCTTCTTGATCACTCTTTTCAGCTTTCATTGACATAAAATTTGTTGACCATAGAGTTTCTCCGTCAAAAACGCCTTGTTTTATTTCCATACCCTGAACCGAAATTTTTGTGTACATTTTATCCTTAAACTGAACCATTTCAATCGGTATTTCCATTCCCATTTGATTTATGCTAGCAGTCATTTTCATTCCTTGGACATTTGCCCAATTTTCAGCACCTCCAGTATTTTCAAAATAAGTTTCAATTATTTCATCAACACTTGTATCAAAATCAGGAGTAGACATTGAAACCCCGATTTCTTGTGCATTTACAGAAATTGTTAGAATTGATGCAATTGCAATCAGAATTAGTTTGTTTAGTTTTTTCATTTTATTGAATATTAATTAAGTATCAATATTAAATATTTATACTCGTTTTTTAAAAGAATAAAAGTTAATTTTATCACAAGATTTTTTTAATGAAACAGATTAAGGTTTTTTCTCCCGCTAGTGTGTCTAATGTTTGCTGTGGTTTTGATGTTCTTGGTTTCTCAGTTGACGGAATTGGAGACGAACTGACCATCTCAAAATCTAAAAAAAAGAAGATTACTATCACTAAGATTTCAGGTTTTACTGTTCCATCTGAAAATAATAAAAATACAGCTTCAGTGGCTGGTCAAGCACTTTTGGATCATCTTGGCATAAATGAGGGGTTTGACATAGAAATCAATAAAAAAATCAAGCCTGGAAGTGGAATTGGAAGTAGCGCCGCTAGTGCGGTTGGAGCCGTATTTGGAATAAATAAACTACTGGGAGATCCCTTGAAAAAAGAGCAATTAATTCAATTTGCAATGATGGGTGAATTTGTTTCTAGTCAATCGGCACCTGCAGATAACGTTGCTTCGGCTTTACATGGTGGTTTGATACTGGTTAATAACCATCAAAATTACGAGGTGGTGAATTTACCCGCACCAAAGAATCTGTATGCGGTAGTTCATCATCCCCTTATTGAAATTAAAACCTCTGATTCAAGAGTAGTTTTGCCTAAGAATGTTGACCTAGAAACCGCTTCAAATCAACTATCCTCCATCGGAGGATTTATACATTCACTTCATAGCTTGGATTTTCTTTTAATGAAGTCTAGCCTAACAGACCATCTTGTTGAAAAATATAGAGCTCAGTATGTCCCTGCCTTTTTGGAGGTTAATGACACAGCAATGGCGAAGGGAGCTTTGTGTTGTTCAATCTCTGGATCTGGTCCATCAATTTTTTGTTTGATTAAAGACTCTAGTGAGGCTTACAGAATAAGAACTGAAATTGATAAAATTTACTCAAGGCTTGGAATTAAATTTAATTCCTACGTTACTTCTCTTGATGCTAAAGGGGTCCATGTTATTTAGAATTTAAATATCCTCAATTTTGGTATTGTTTTTTTGTAATATTTACAATTTAAACACCCTATTTTACTAAATACATAAAATTTAAAAATACTTTAAAATTATTATAATTAATACATAGATTTATAATTATATTTGCGAATTATTCAATAAAAAAGGAAAAAAAATCAAAATTTATAAATCATGAATATTAATTTTCTTCAGATTTCATTAGAAAATGAACTTTCTATAATGTGGATCACCGTTTCTGGATTTCTTGTGTTTTTTATGCACGCAGGATTTACTTTGCTAGAATCAGGAATGACACAATCTAAAAATGCTGTAAATATTGCCATGAAAAACATGATGGCTATTTCAGTGGGTACAGTGGTCTACTGGTTTATGGGTTACTCTTTGATGTATGGCAATTCTTCTAATGGCTTTTTCAGATGGTCAGGATTTTTTACAGAAACACAGCCTCATGATCTGTTTTTTCAAACAATGTTTGCGGCTACGTGTGCAACAATTGTCTCTGGCGCAATAGCAGGGAGAACTAAATACAATGTATTTGGGATATTCGCAATAATTATGACAGGCTTAATTTATCCAATTGCCGGTGGTTGGGAATGGAATTCAGACGGTTGGCTGAACAGTGCAAGCTTTATGCCAGTTGAATTTATTGATTTAGCAGGTTCATCTGTTGTTCACGCAGTGGGTGGATGGGCTGCCTTGGTAGGAGCCTACATGGTTGGGCCAAGAATTGGCAAGTATGTTAAAGGTAAAGTTGAGGCAATTCCAGGTCATAATAAAACTCTTGCAACTTTAGGAGTTATGGCACTGTGGTTTGGATGGTTTGGATTTAACGGCGGTTCACAATTAGCTTGGGGTGGAAATGATACTGTAACAGCAACAACCATTGTATTGCTGACAAATTTATCTGCAGCAGCAGGTGCTATTGGAGCTTTGTTTACCACATGGATTTGGTATGGAAAACCAGATATTGTTCAAACCCTAAACGGCGCACTTGCTGGATTAGTAAGCATCACTGCGGGTGCTGCAAATATGGATCCATTCGGAGCATTTTTTGCGGGTTTAATTGGCGGAGTATTAGTTGTTTTTTCTATTGAGTTTATTGAAAAAAAATTACAAGTAGATGATGCAATTGGAGCATCATCTGTTCACGGAGTAGTTGGAATTTGGGGGACATTGGTGATTGGTCTTTGGGGTGTTGATAGTGGAACTGGTATTGGAATCTTTAATGGGGGAGGATTTGATCAATTAATCAGTCAATTTATTGGTGCAATGGCCTATTCAATATGGGCATTAATATTTGCCTTTATCTTCTTTTTTGTACTTAAAAAGTTTATGGGTTTACGCGTTACTAAAGAGGAAGAAATTGCAGGTTTAGATATTGCTGAACACGGAATAAGAGCATATCCAGGAAAAAGGAATAGATAGTGGAATATCTATTTATTGTGAGAATAACTCCTATCTAATAGGAGTTTGTTTTTAGTTTGTTTTTTTAAAGGGTCCTGTGGTGGGACCCTTTCCTTTGGTTCTTATGTAATTAATATACTACCTTTGACAGTATGCATAAATCAGGATTTATAAATATAATAGGAAATCCAAATGTTGGAAAATCAACCCTAATGAATTGTTTTATGGGTGAGAAGTTTTCAATTATTACTTCAAAAGCTCAAACCACAAGACATAGAATTCTAGGTATTGTGAACGGAGATGATTTTCAGCTGGTTTTTTCGGACACACCCGGAATATTAAAACCATTATACGAGCTTCAAGATTCGATGATGGAATTTGTAAAAAATGCATTGGAGGATGCAGATATACTAATTTACATGATTGAAATAGGGGAAAAGTCAATTAAGAATTCTGATGTCCACAAAAAAATTTTAAACGCCAAAGTCCCAACATTTATTTTATTAAATAAAATTGACCTCTCTAATCAGAAAGATTTAGAAGTTCAGGTAAATTATTGGACTGAATTATATCCCAAGTCTTTTATATACCCGATTTCAGCACTTAATAATTTTAATATTAGTCAGGTATTAACTCATTTGATAGAGTTAATACCAGAATCACCTCCTTATTTTCCTAAAGATCAATTGACAGATAAACCTGAGCGTTTTTTTGTTAATGAAATTCTAAGAGAAAAGATTCTTCTTTATTACAACAAAGAAATACCTTACTCTGTTGAGGTAGTAACAGAAGAATTTAAAGAGAATGATGATATAATTAAAATTAAGTCTATCATTTATGTTGAAAGGGATTCTCAAAAAGGTATAATTATTGGTCATAAAGGGAACGCACTTAAAAAAATTGGCACTAAAGCAAGACAAGGTTTAGAGATATTTTTTGGAAAAAAAATATTTATCGAGTTACATGTCAAGGTTAGTAAAAACTGGAGATCAAATACAAAAGTTCTAAAAAAATTTGGTTATAAGTAGTTTCATAGATACATAATAATCTCATCTGTTTTTTTACAGTAAATTTAGCCTTACATTTGTTCACTTTTTGTTATGAGTAATATAATTGCAATAGTAGGCAGACCAAATGTTGGGAAATCAACACTTTTCAACAGATTGATTCAAAAAAGAGAAGCAATCGTTGATTCGGTTAGTGGTGTTACCAGGGATCGTCATTACGGTAAAGGGGACTGGAATGGAAAGCAGTTTTCTGTTATCGATACAGGTGGATATGTTGTTGGAAGCGATGATGTATTTGAAACTGAAATTGATAATCAAGTTGAGCTAGCCATAGATGAAGCTGATATTATAATTTTCATGGTTGATGTAACTACTGGAATAACATCAATGGACTCAGATATCTCAAATCTTTTGAGAAAAGTACAAAAGCCGATATTTTTAGTTGTCAATAAAGTTGATAATTCTTCAAGAATAAATGATGTAAATGAGTTTTATTCTTTGGGTTTAGATAAAATGTACCCAATTGCAAGCTCAAACGGATTTGGAACTGGTGAATTACTTGATGAAATTGTTAAACTTTTTTATGATAATGACGAAGTTTTGGACGACTTACCAAGATTTGCTGTTGTAGGAAGGCCTAACGCTGGAAAGTCTTCATTCATTAATGCTTTAATTGGAGAAAACAGAAACATAGTTACTGAAATTCCAGGGACCACACGTGATTCTATTAATACAAAATACAATCGATTTGGGTTTGAATTTAATCTAGTAGATACCGCCGGAATCAGAAAAAAATCTAAGGTAAAAGAAAATCTAGAATTTTATTCAGTAATGAGGAGTGTAAGAGCTATAGAAAACTGTGATGTTTGTATTTTATTATTTGATATTAGCAGAGGGTTTGACACACAAGTAAAAAATATATTTTGGCTTTGTGAAAGAAATAAAAAAGGAATAGTTCTCATTGCAAACAAATGGGATTTAATTGAAAAAAATACAAATTCAACAAAAGAATATGAGAAAATAATTAAGGCGGAAATTGAACCTTTCACAGATGTAAAAATCCTTTTCATTTCTACACTTAAAAAACAAAGAATTCATAAAGCTATTGAAACAGCCGTTGAAGTATTTAATGGTAGGTCATTAAAAATTAAGACAAGAAAGCTCAATGATATATTGTTGCCAATTATTTCAGCTTATCCACCACCTTCCATTAAAGGGAAATATGTGAAGATAAAATTCATTACTCAACTACCTACTCATCATCCCCAATTTGCTTTTTTTTGTAATCTTCCGCAATATGTAAAAGAACCATACAAGAGGTTTTTAGAAAATAAAATTAGAGAAAACTTTGATTTTAAGGGGGTGCCGATAACAATTTTTATGAGAAAAAAATAACTATAACTGATCTCTAATTTCTATAAGTTTAGTTTTTATTGTATCGAGTTTGTTAATTATATCCATTTTGCCTATTGATTTTTTATTATTCTTTAAAAAATTTTTTGCTCCCTGAATTGTGTATCCTTTTTCCTTTAATAGGAAGTGTATTTTTTTAAAATTTTCAATATCCTTAGTTGTAAATTTTCTGTTGCCTCTAGAATTTTTCTTAGGATTAAGTATCTTAAATTCTTGCTCCCAAAAGCGAATTAAAGATGTTTTCACCTTAAAATTTGATGCAACTTCACCAATCGAATAGTATCTTTTTTCTGGAAGTTCAATTTTCATTAATCAAGAGATTGATTAACTACAGATGCTTGTTGTAATAACTCATCATATTCTTTGGCAGTTAGGTTTCCGTAATAGAAATTTACTGGATTTATTTTTTCTTTATCTTTAAAAATCTCATAGTGTAAATGTGGTGCATTAGACCTCCCTGTATTTCCTACATAACCGATCAGATCTCCTCTTTTAACGCGCTGATACCTTTTAACATTAAATTTGTATAAGTGGGCATAAAGGCTAGTATATCCGTAGCCATGATTTATTCTTATGTGATTTCCGTATCCAGATGATCTGTTATCAGCTCTGGTGACAACTCCATCTCCTGAGGCATAAACCGGGGTGCCTTGAGGTGCAGTGAAGTCGATCCCATAATGAAACTTAATCGCTTTTGTAAAAGGATCAATTCTCTTTCCAAAACCAGATGCAATTCTGGTTAGGTCATCGTTATTGACCGGTTGGATAGCGGGAATTGACTTTAGGAATTTTTCTTTCTCATTTGCAAGCTTTGCAATTTCGTCCAGTGATTTAGACTGAATAATTAGTCTTTTCTGGATAATATCAATCTTTTTATTACTTTCTTTTATTATATCTGAATATTCAAATCCGTCAAATTTTTTATATCTATTTACACCTCCAATACCTGCTTTCCTTTTGTCTTCGCTTATAGGACTAGCTTCAAAATAAATTCTATATATAGAGTTATCTCTTTCTTCAATATTTTCTAAAACACTTTCAATATTTCCCATTTTTTTATCAATCTGTGCATATTGAAATTTCATGTTATCTAACTCCCTGTTTAAAGACCTTTCCTTGGGGGATTGAAAATATTGACTTCCGATAAATATGAATAAAAAACCAAAAAATGAAGAGCCAATTAGAAAAAGTAAAATATTTTTAAAAACGGTTTTTTTCCCTGTTTTAATTTTTTTAAATGAGAGTGACTCAGAATCGTAATAATATTTTACTTTAGGCATAATTAAAATTATATC
>CABWYN010000022.1 GCA_902509675.1 uncultured Bacteroidota bacterium
CCAAGTATCTTTTGTTCCTGATTCTTGATAACTAAATATATTTTCTATGTTAAAATTCTTTATTAAATGATTAAAAATTAAAGCACTTTTTCCGTAAAAAATTTGAATTGACTTATTGTATTTAACCAATTTCTTATTTGTTTCAATAATTGAATCATAAATAAATTTTAAATGCCTGACACTGGAATCAGATTTTTTTAACAACTCTGAATCAAAAATATAGATTGGTAGATAGGGTATTTTTTTTGATTCGGCAGCATCAAATGGCTTGTGATCTAGAGTCCGAATGTCTCGTTTTAACCACACGATATTAAGATTTTTTTTATTCACAATAATTGAGTCAACTGTGAATAATAATCAAGAATTAAACCGTTTTTTTAAGATTGTGGTTTATTTTTTTCTGGTAGTCCATATTTCGTGAAGCGGAGCGCCCTTACTCGTTTTTCCTTTATGTATCCATTCTCCATTTTCAAGATTGTAACTAAACTCTAAGTTTATACCAACCTTTGAATTGTCTCTTGAAAAAAACTCAATTGTCTCGGAATATTTTCCGCTAGTTGTTGTGTATGTACCGCCTCCAGTTCCTTTAAATTCTTTTTTTTCTGTATCGTAGGCTATCCACTGGAATCTGGTCCCTGATAAAATTTTCATTGTTTTTCTCGGTTTATTAGTATCTCTTATCTGTTTTTCACCATTTCTATATCTGCCAGACATTAGCCATGCGCCAAATAGTTCACCCGGTTTTCCGTCGTCAATTCTCTTAAAAATCCAATTTGATTCTGGGATTGATAAAGTATTTTTACTGATATCTACTCTAAACGTAAATTCATCTCCGACCCTTTCTGAATTTTTTGTGTCAAACTCAACCTTTTCGGTCATCATGTCTCCATTTAACTTCCAAGCACCTCCGTTGGAATAAATAAATTCTCCAGATTCAGAGTTAAACATAGCAATTGCCTGAAATTTTTCTGAAAATATTACAACACTTTTTATTTTTGTTCCTGATTCATCTTCATAATATCTTTCCCAAGCCCCAATAGGACTTTGTGAAAAGCACAAAAAGTTAAAACTTAATATGATTGTAAATAAAAAAATGAATTTTAATTTGGCTCTATATTTTTTCATAGGTTATGAAATTATTAAAAATTTAATAACCTATGTATATAATAAACAATGATTTACAAAATAATATTGAAAATATTCATAAATTTGGTCTTAATTATAATAAATATTGAATTAACATAAAAAAATTAACGCTTATGAAAAAAATTACTTTTTTAATATTAGCTTTTTTAAGCTTTCAGTTTTCCTTCTCACAGTCAAACAATTGTCCTTCGCCACAAATAACATTTTGGAATATGAACGCTGATGGTGTTGATTTTGACGGAAACAATGACGATACTATAACATCATATCAAGTAGAATATAGTACTAGCTCGTTTATGCCTGGTGATGGGACAGCTACAGTGTATGAATTCGATTCTTTCCCGCATACAATGACTGGATTAGAATTAGCAACTACTTACTATTTCGCTATGAGATCTGTTTGTGGAGATGATTACAGCGATTACATTGGAGCTCCAGATCCATGGACAACAAGTTCTTGTCCAGATAGTTATAGTCTACCATACCTAAATGACTTTAATGACAACGATGCTTGGACAAATTGTCAATATTTTTATGATAGTGACGGTGATGCCAATTTCTGGTACTATGTTGATTATGATGATGATGGAGACTATCACGCTGCATCTCAATCTTGGTCTGGTGGTACTATATTATATCCTGACAATTGGGTAATAATGGGTCCGATTGATTTAACAAATCATACAGATGCATTATTAGAGTGGAAGGTTAGAGGTACTGATGCTTCCTATTGTCAAGAAAACTATACTGTTTATGTAGGTGTTTACCCTACTGTTAATAACCTTTTATCATCATCATCTATTTCTTACAACGAAACGATTGCTTCTGGAGGAGATGCATGTGGTGAAACTTTAGCTGACAGATCTTTTGATATATCAGCTAAAACAGGAGGGTTAGTTTACATTGGCTTTAGACACCATGACGTTTCAGATATGTTTACTATAAATATTGATGATGTTTCTGTAACCTCAAGTACTATGAGTAATGAGGAATTTATTCTTGAGAATATAGAATATACATTTAATCAGGAATCTAATAATCTAAGAGTAACTTCAGAGGAGTTATTATCAAATATTCAAATTTACAATATGCTTGGTCAACAAGTCTTAAATAAAGATCTGAATGACAGTTCAGCAACTTTGAATTTATCAACTTTAAATTCGGGAGTTTATATTGTTAATGTAGAGGGCAATAATTCAAAAATTAAAACTTTCAAGTTAGCTATTAAGTAAAATATATTATATTAATTTTTATAAAAAAGGGTGCATTTATTTAAATGCACCCTTTTTTAATTACTTTTCTGTTAAAGATATTAAAAACGCATATTCCATTGCAGTTTCCTTGTAAGCTTCAAATCTTCCAGATGCACCTCCGTGACCAGCGTCCATATTGCAGTACATAAGAAGAGGCTCATTGTTTGTTCGTCTGTCTCTGAGTCTGGCTATCCATTTAGCAGGCTCAAAATATTGAACTTGAGAATCATGATATCCTGTAGTAATAAAAATTGCAGGGTAGTCTTTTTCCTCCACTTGATCATAAGGTGAATAGGACAGCATATAAAAGTAAGCATCTTTTTCAGAAGGATCTCCCCACTCGTCAAACTCAAATGTGGTGAGTGGAATAGTTTCGTCTAACATTGTAGTTACTACATCTACAAATGGAACAGCAGCCACTATTCCTTTGAAAACCTCAGGTTCCATATTCACAATTGCACCCATCAAAAGTCCACCAGCACTTCCGCCCATGGCAAAAATTTGATTTTTGTCAACGATTTTATTTTCACCCAAATATTTTGCACTGTCTATAAAGTCCCAAAATGTATTTTTCTTATTAAACATTTTACCGTCTTCATACCATTCTCTACCTAAATATTGGCTACCTCGAATATGTGCAATTGCGTATACAAATCCTCTATCCAATAGGCTTAATCTAACAGAGCTAAAACCAGCACTATTAGTAGATCCATAAGAACCATATCCGTAAAGTAATACAGGATTTTCTCCTTCAACATATGTGTCTTCTCTATAGACAAGAGAAATTGGAATTTTTTTACCGTCTCGAGCATCTGCCCAAATCAGCATTGATTTATAATTTTTCTTATCAAAATCACCACCTAAAACCTCAGCTTCTTTTAAAATTATTTTTGATTTTTTATTCAAATCATACTCGATTGTTGAGTTTGGAGTGGTCATCGACGAATAACCATATCTGAATTTATCAGAGTCTATTTCAGAATTAACACTAGAGTAAGCAGAAAACACTTCTTCTTCAAAATCTATATAATGACTTTTACCATCTTTTTTTGAAATAACGTTAAATCTTCGTTGACCATTTTCTCTTTCAGTGATCACAAAAAAATCTGTGAATACTTCTACTCCTTCCAGTAAAACATTCTCTCTATGTTTTATGAAATCTTTCCAGTTTTCAGATGATGTCTTATTTTCTTCACACATCATTACTTTAAAGTTTTTTGAATCATTCAGGTTAGTTCTTACATACCATTTATCATCCAAATGATCGACTGAGTACTCTAACCCGTCAACTCGTTCCTGAAAAATTTTAAAATCTCCATTTGGCTTATTAGCATCTAAAAACCTTATTTCATCAGAAATAGTTTTTCCGCTAACTATGATTATATATTTTTCAGATTTTGATTTGTATGAGTAAAGATTAAATTCCTCGTCTTTTTCGAAATACACCTCTTGATCTTGTGATTCATCTCCAAAAGAGTGTCTCATCACCTTTTCGGTTCTTAGTGTGTTGATATTTTTTTTATTGTAAAAAATTGTCTTATTATCATTTGCCCAACTTACACCCCCAGATGTATTTTCAATAGCATGACTGCTTTTTTCACCATTTTCTAAATTTTTAAAATGAACCGTATACAGTCTTCTACTTACTGTATCAACAGAGTAGGCCATAATTTTATTATCGGGACTAATGTCTATACCACCAATTCTAAAATATTCATGGCCTTTTGATATTTTATTAACATCGATTAGAATCTCTTCCTTGTTGTTCAAGTTTCCCTTTTTTCTGCAGTATATTGGATATTGTTTACCTTTCTCAAATCGTGTATAATAGTAATATCCGTTTTCCAAGTAGGGGACACTCGAATCATCCTCTTTAATTCTTGATTTTATTTCTTCAAATAACTCATTTTCTAGACTCTTATAATCTTTCATATATTGGTCACGATAATTATTTTCTGCATTTAAATAGTCAATGACCTTGGGATTATCTCTTTCGTTTAGCCAATAATATTCATCAATCCTTTCATGATCATGCATAGACATAACTTTATCTATTTTTTCTGCTCTTGGCTCAATAATTTCATTTTTTTTCATATTGCAGGAATGTATTATTACAATTATTAATAGTAAATATTTATTCATAGTTTTTATTTATAACCAATAAACATTGGGGTTTGTTTTTGATAATTTTTGTATTGAGGATATTTTTTGGAGCTAATACCTTCACTAAATTTTGCGCTAAAGTAAAATAAAATTACCAGTAACAAGGATCCAATAATAGACCAGTTAATTAGTTTCCCATTTGCTGAGACACTAAAAAAATAAAATGTTATCCATATGAGCTGTTCACAGGTATAATTTGGATGCCTTGAGTATTTCCATAAGCCTTTATCAATAAATCCTTTTTTGTATTTCACAGGAAGTTCTTGATTTGCTTTTATCAATTTATATTTTTTTGATTGATAAATATGCTGCTGCTCATCAGCTATTGTTTGTATTATAATTAGTAATAACATTATGAATGCAATAACAAAGTCAGTATTTGATAGCCCAATTTCTCCTTGCCATGAAGAAAGTATTGGTAATGAAAAAAGAAATATTAAACCCATTTGATAAAAGCAGATGAAGAAAAGATTAAATAAAGACCAACTTAATTTATTTTTTAAAGATGGTATATCATTTTGTAAAACAGCCCATCTATAATCCTCTTCGCCTTTCCAAGGTAGTATTGAAAAACCTCCTTTTCTAGCAAAATTGAATGACAATCTAATTCCCCAAATGGAAACAAGTATAGACATCAGCACTAATCTTTCATCCATACCAGAGCAAAAGGTAAAATACCAGCAGTAAAGTATTGGTATTGTGCTCCAGAGTCTATCAACCTGACTATAATTTTTTGTAAGTTCTCCGGCAATAAAACAATAGCTTGCTGCCCCCAAGTATAAAAATAACATGTCGTAAAAAGCTTGTTCTTGGGCCAGGTTTAATTCAAATTCAAAAATGTTGGTATAAAAGGTTATGTAAACACCAATACAGATAGTAATTATTAATAAAATAATTTGTTTAATCATCTAACTAATTTATGAAAATAAGCTTCAATTTAACTATTTTTGTAATCCAAAATTATAGACTTTGAACCCACAAAATATACTTTATCTTTTTATCGGATTGGTAATATTCAATTTTATTTTTACTACGATATTAGAATACATTAACGATAAAAATTGGAAAAATGATATTCCTGACGAATTATTAGATTTTTATGATTCAAATAAATATTTAAAAGCTAAAAACTACAAAGTTGCACGAGGAAAGATATCCCTAATAAATAGTTCGTTAAGTTTGATAATCACCTTATCGTTATTGTATTTTTTTGGATTTGGATACTTAAGTGATTATAGTTCCTTTCTTACGGATTCAATACCGGCACAGTCATGTATATTTTTTTTAATTATTTATCTATTTAATTTTATTATTGGGATTCCTTTTAGTTATTATTCAACATTTGTTATTGAAGAAAAATTTGGTTTTAACAGAACTGATAAAAAAACTTTTTTTTTAGATAAGACTAAAGGCTTTTTAATTTCTACTATTTTAATTTCTGTTCTCAGTTATATTGCTGTTTTAACAATTGAATATTTTAGTCAAGGATATTGGATATGCATGTGGATTGGATTATCAGTTTTTATGATTTTTCTAAATATGTTCTATGCTGATTTAATTGTCCCTATTTTTAATAAATTAACTCCGCTTGAAAATGGCGATTTGAGATTAAAAATCGAAACCTACTCTAAAAAAGTAGGCTATTCTCTAAAAAATATTTTTATAATAGATGGATCTAAAAGATCCTCTAAAGCAAATGCTTTTTTTAGTGGAATTGGACCCCGAAAAACAATAGCTCTTTTTGATACACTAGTTGAAAAATATTCCGATGAAGAACTTGTTTCAGTTTTGGCTCATGAGGTTGGGCATTTTAAAAAAAATCATATTATGTTTTCGATGATTCTTACGGTTCTCCAATTAGGCCTTATGTGTTATTTATTTGAATTATGCATGAGTTTTAGTCAGATTGCCAATGCCCTAGGTTCTTCTGAAATGAACTTTCATATAGGAATAATAGCATTTGGATTTCTTTATTCACCTGTTGGGTTGATAACGGGTGTTTTAATGAATATGTTGAGTAGAAAAAACGAATTTGAAGCTGATAACTATGCAAAAGAAACATATGAAGGAAATTCCTTACAGTTAGCATTGAAAAAATTATCAGTAGATTCTTTAAGTAATTTATACCCTCATCCACTATATGTATTTGTTCATTATTCTCATCCTCCTCTTTTAAAAAGGTTAGCGAATCTGAAGAATCATTAAATTGTCTTGAAATAGCCTTTCTCTTTGTCTTTGATCACTTGACTATGTAAAAAATATTGACCATTCATTGCAATATAAACCCCGTTGTCTAACGTTTGAACAAATGATAAAGCACTCCCTAAATTAAAAAAACCATCTGAAGAACTTCCAAAAGCATATGGTATCATAGCTCCAGTTAATACAATAGTTTTATCATTTATTTTTGATGCTATTTTTGATGCCGTATTTACCATCGTATCTGTTCCGTGTGTAATTACTATTTTTTTAGATGAACTTTCAATACACTGAGTAATAATCTTATCTATATCTTTTTCAGTCATTTCTAAGCTATCCATCATCATTAAGGTTTTAACCTCAACTTTTAACCTGCATTTACTTCTTTTAAGCATTTCTGGTAAATGTGTTTTTTCAAAAAATAGATCTCCGTTAATGTGGTTGTAACTTTTATCAAAAGTTCCTCCTGTAATTAAAATTTGAATCATTATCCAATAAAATTATTATATAATAAAGATATTATATATTTTAGAATTAAAATTATAATGGGTCATTAACTCAGTTGGTTCAGAGTGCTACCTTGACAGGGTAGAAGTCACTGGTTCGAATCCAGTATGACCCACAAAAAAAATTGTGTTGATTATCAACACTTTACAAAACTAAAAAGTGTTCCCAAATGTTCGATTCGAACTAGTGAAAACTAAATAAGATTTATTCAATGAAAAATAAATTTTTATTACTTCTTGTCATATTAATCTCCATATCATCGTGTTCTACAGATGATGAAGACTTACCAGAATTAGAACTGAGTGAATATGAAATTGATGTTATCAATTACTTCAAAGATGTTGCTTTAGGCTTTGAATTTGGAAATGCAAGTAGCATAACTAGAAAATGGAATTCTGAACTGAAAATATTCGTTGACGGAGAACCAAGTACTGAATTAATAGATGAACTGGAGGAGATAATATTGGAAATTAATGGATTAACAACAGACGGATTTCAGATAAATGTTGTAGATCAATTTTCACAATCAAATTATTATATCTTTTTTGGTACAGGTGCTGAATATGCTCAATTATATCCAAGTCAAACTAATTTAGTTGATTCTAATTGGGGGCTTTTTTCAGTTTTTTGGAATGGTCAAAATGAATTTACAACAGGACATATGTATGTGGATATATCTAGAGCGAATTTAACTGAACAAAAACATTTACTACGTGAAGAATTGACACAGTCATTGGGGTTGGCCAGAGATTCAGAAGAGTATTTAGAGAGTATTTTCCAATCAGCATGGACTACTACCAACGAATATGCCGAAATCGATAGAGATTTAATCAGATTATTGTACCATCCAGACGTAAATATTGGACTAAACGAAAATCAATTAGATGAAGTCTTGAGAGAAATTTTAATCAATGAATAGACAGTGTCTGCCTAAAAAAAATAATTTGGACAGAATCTGTCCACATTATTTTTCATTAGTCCAGTATGACCCACAATTAACCGTTAAAAAAAATATTGTAGATTTACTCAAATTAAAATTAACCACTATGAAAAACTATTTATTATTATTTGTATCCCTAATTTTATTTAATTCTTGTGAAAATGATAAAATAAGCGTAATACACCCTGATTTTGAGAAAAATAAGGAAATAGCGATTAAATTTATTGAACTTCACAATTCAGAAAATTTAGAGGCACAAGCAGAACTAATCCACGAAGATTTAGACTGGGCACCACCAATGTATGGTTCTGAGAATTATGGAAAAGCTGATCACATTGAAGCTATGAAAATGTACCACACCATGTTTGATAACATAAAATTTCAAGCTGACTACTGGTTGCCTGGGGTTGATCCTGAGACAGGAATGAATGACGGTAGTGTTAGAACATATGGAACTTGGACTGGTGTTCATACGGAGACAGGAAAAGATTTTGTATTAAAAGCATATCATCCAATGGCTTTTAAAGATGGCCAGATAATTGGAGGAGGAGATTATTTTGATTTTGGTGGCTTTATGGCATCATTTCAAGAATAATTATTTGGATTAAAATTTAAAAAAGCGCCTTTTGGCGCTTTTTTTGTTTAAAATGATTTATGGAAAATTTGATTTATATTTCCTTATTCTCGAATATATTAATGATAGGAGTTTCTTTAATCACCCATTTTGTGACGTATCCATCATTTGAATTTATTCCCTCAAAAACTTTCGCGGGGTTTCATAGTGCTTACTCAAAAAAAATGTTATTTCTAGTTGGACCCATAATGTTACTAGAGTTTCTATGTACGAGTATTTTAACAGTTGTTAGTTTCAATCTTGAATCCTTTATTCCTTTTTTAACTGTTGTTTTAATTTGGCTTACCACTTTTTTTCTGATTGTTCCGCTTCACAATAAATTAGGATTAACATATAATTATAAGCTGAATAAGAAATTAATAAAATACAACGGTTACAGAACTTTACTGTGGGTTTTTAAATTTCTTTTTATTGCTAGTATTATTTAAACGTAGAAATTATTTCCCCAGAAATTTTTAAAAAGTATGCCTCTGAAAGTTTTGCCTGATAATTTGCTGTGTTATTGGAAAGTTCAGCATTTAACATATTTAATTGCGCTCTTCTGAATTCGATACTACTTACTAGACCTATTTTATATCGCTCTAAATTTCTTTCAAAATTATTCTTATTAGTTTCAAGATTTTTCTTCTGAACCTCTAGAATAAATAAATTGTTTAAGTGTGTTTGATATGAATTTCTAAGTTCCTTTCTTAATTCTAACTCAATTTTCTGTTTGTTTAACAGAGAGTTTTGCTTATTAACTTCAGAATTTTTATTGAAAATAATTTTTTTACCCCCTCTAAAAATATCCCATCTAATATTAATACCAGCAGAAAAGCCATCAGAAATACTTCTATTATAAAAAGCATATGGATTGTCATTTATACTTTTATTCCAGCCATAAGAGCCAACTAAGCCAAGGGTAGGGAGATATGAAAATTTTACAACTTTTTTATCTAAATCGGCGATTAACACCTCTTTATCAGCAATTAAGAGATTGGTGTTGTTAGAAATATCATTAGAGAAAATATTAGCTATTTCTTCCTTGTTTAAAAAATCAATCTCTGGTTTTATTTTGAATTCACTTTCCAAATCAATATTCATTATTAAATTTAAATCTCTTTTACTGTTTAATAGTTTTTTTGAAGTGTTTAAAAAATTAATGCTATCAGTATTTACATCTACTTCGGCATTTAAAACTTCAAGATTATTTGTTTGGCCATATTCAAACTCAAGCAGCTTTCTTTCATATCTATTTTTAGAAATATCGAGAGCGTTTCTTAAAATTTTTCTCTCCTCAGATAATCTACTAACTTCATAAAAAACAGTGAATAACTGAAGTATTGTATTCTCAATAATTTCTTTTACCTCTAAATTTGATTTAGAATAAAGTTCTTTGGATTTTTTATAATTATATTTTCTTCCTGAAGCATCAATAATATTATAATTTACTGAAACTACTGCTGAGCTATTATCGGTTTGAGTATTGTCTAGAGTTCCAGAAAGACCACTAGGCGTTTCAACTTCAATGCTTTGTTTATTAGTGTTAATTTCTGAGCCTATTTGAAAAGTAGGTAGGTAGTTGTTATTTAAAATACTTGAGTTATTTTTAGCAATTTTTTCAAAATTTTCTGATATTTTTATATCTAGGTTGTTCTCTAGGGTTTTTTTAACAGCAGTTGAAATTGTTAAATCATTCTGAGCAATAACATTTGATGTTGTAAGAAAAATTATTATAAATAATTTTATATATTTTTTCATTTTGCTAATCTATTTTGTTCAACAATAGGAGCTTCTACATCTCTTTTATTTGGTTTTACTCCTTTTACTATCCAAATGAAGTTTACCTTAAATGAATTTGTAAATGAAATAAGTATTGGCAGCAGGATAAGGGTCAAAAACGTAGCATAACCAATTCCATATGCTATTGATATTGCCATCGGTTTAAGCAGTTGGGCCTGAAAACTTTTTTCAAGTATAATAGGAGCTAACCCTGCTATAGTTGTTATTGATGTTAGAAATATTGCTCTAAATCTTTCTCTACCTGCATTGAAAATGGAGTCATCAAAACTCATCCCTTCTCTAAGGTTAGAGTTAAATTTTGATATTAATACTAAACCATCATTTACCAAAATCCCAATAAGAGCAATAATACCTAAAAGAGAAATTACATTAATAGGGAAACCGTGTAGAAGATGACCCCAGGCAACGGTTGTTAAACTAAACGGTATTAGAAGTAGTAATAAAAACGGTTGACTGTAGGTTCTAAATACAAATCCTATTGTACAGAATATTAAAAATAGTGCTAATGGAAAAACAATTTTAGAAGATTCTATTGTTTTATTTGCTTCTCTGTATTGACCTTCAAATGAAACCTTTATTGATGGATATTTTTCTTTAATTCCAGGGATAATATTTTTTTGAACACTAAAAACTATGTCAGATGCACTGTCACTTGGATCAAGCAGGTTGGCATTAACTTGAATTTCTCTGCTTCCATCAAGATGATTAATAGAAACCTCACCTCTTTCAATACTGTAGTTAGCAATTTCATTTAATGGAATTCTTGCTCCATTAGGAGCTAAAATCCTCATTTCTTCTAATCTTTTAATCAATGATCTTGAGTTTTTGTCATATCTAATCCAAACTCTTATTTCATCTTCTCCTCTTTGAAATCTCTGCGCTTCTATTCCAAAAAATGCAGCTCTTACCTGTTTCATAACATAGGCATAGGAGAGACCAAGCATGTATGCATTATCATTTAATTTAATATCAATCTCTTTTATTCCTTCAGGATCATTACTAGCTATGTCGGTTAACTTAGGGTTTTGAGCTAATTTTCGCATTAATTCTGACTTTGCATTTTTTAACTCTTGAATGTTATCACTTAGTAAAGAAATAGCTACCGGGCTACCTCCAAAGTTAGCACCGCCATCAACAACAAATTTCTCTGCACCTATAATTTCTCCCGTCCTCTCTCGAATAAGGTTGGCCATTTCAGGTGCTCTAATATCTTGCGGTCTGTTTTCACTATCAAGAAGAAATATTTCCAGAGATGCTGTCGAAGAACCGCCTATATCACCGAATCCTTTCACCATTGACATATTATCGGCTGAACTACCTATATTTTTTTGAATGTGTTCAATTAAACTTCTTTTATCATTTTTCATGTACTTTTCTTCAAATTCTTTACCAATTTGAATAGCGTGACTTTCGATAACGCTGATAATTGAATCTGTTACTTTTACATTTGTACCCATGGGCATTTTAAGATTTACAGAAACAGCGTCACTATCAATCATTGGAAAGAATGTAACCCCAATTATACCACCAAATACAGAACTTATTGTTAGGTAAAGGGCAGCAATAAATCCAGAGAAACTTAAAAATCTATTTCTCAGCGCAAATTTTAGGGTAGGACTATACACCTTATCTCTTAACCATCTCATTAATTCAAATCCTTTGTTGTTGACTGACCTCATGTAGCTAAAAAATCTGAAAATGAAGTTGTTTTTTATTTCATCTTTTTTGTGAAGGGCTTTAGAGTGCGCTAAATGAGAGGGTAATATAATAAGAGCTTCAACAAGAGAAACTATCAGTGTCAATATCACTATTAATGCAACTTCACCAAAAAAGTTTCCAACATCTCCAGCAAGAAGGAGTAATGTTGAAAATGCAATTAGTGTTGTTATGATTGCCGATACAATTGCTGGAAGAACTTCCATTGTTCCATCAACAGCGGCCTGTTCTGGGCTTTTACCCGCTTCGTGGTGTCTAAAAATATTTTCAGCTATTACAATTCCGTCATCTACTAAGATTCCAATAACAACAATCATCCCAAATAGAGACATTAAATTTATTGTTATGTCAAACTCACCAGCAAAGATTAACATACCCAAAAAAGATATTGGTAACCCAAATGCTACCCAAAAAGCAAGCCTTATGTTTAAAAAAAGTGATAAGAAAATTAATACCAATAGAATACCTAACCCCCCATTTTCAAGTAAAAGATTCGTTCGTTGACGTAAAGCTATAGAGTAATCCTTTAGAGGAGTTAATTTTAAATCGGAATTAATACTATTAAATTCATCAATATATTGATTAATTCTATTGGCAGAATCCATCATATCCTCATTATTTGTACTAGTAACAGATAAAATTATTGCCGAATCATTATTAACTGATGAAGATATCGGGGTTTCAGAAAACTGATCTCTAATTTTAGCGACATCACTTAATCTTATTTTTTCCCCGTTTGCATTAGATCTTACAACAATATTTTGAAGCTCATTGGCATAATAGTTTTTGTTACTCGCTCGTATTAAGAATTCTTCTTTATTTGTTTTTATATTTCCCCCAGTTGCAAGAATATTTGTTGCAGAAATTGATCTGATAACCTCATCAAATGATAGATTATATCTTAATAAATTTTCTTCAGTAACAGAAATTTCAATTTCTTCATCAGGAAAACCCGAAACAGAAACCTGAGAAATTCCCTCAATATTTCTTAGGTCTTTTTCAATATTTTTAGATATATTTTTTAACGATTTTAAATCAATATTTTGTCCTGTCAGTGAAAAAATAACAGTTGGTTGTTGCTCTTCAATTTTGGTAATGACAATAGGCTCTAGATCAGAGGGGAACGAAGGCACTTTATCAACAGCATTTTTTACTTCAAACAGAATGGCATCAAGCTCAAAATCTTCGTCTGTTTCAACTATAATTGACCCAGAATTCTCTCTAGATGTGGAAGTAACTCTAACAATCCCAGGTATACCTTTTAAATTATCCTCAATCTTGTATATAACACCTTCTTCAACTTCAAGTGGCGAAGCGCCGGGATAAATTGCATTTATAGAAATAAATTTTGAGTCAATTAAAGGGAAGAAAGAGGACTTTAAAGCCAGAACACCAGAAACTCCAAAAACAATAAAAAACATTACAAGAATATTTACAGCTTTGGGGTACTTAACGAAATAGGCTATTATTTTCCTCACTAGTCAGAAATTTTAATTTTCATCCCTTTGAAAATACCTGGGATGTAAGAAGAAATGATTTTTGTACCGTCTTCTAAACCTGTAACTATAACAGAATTATCGTCAAAATAAATCGGTTTTACATTTTTGATTCCTACCACATTGTCTTTTTCAACTACATAAACAAAAGAATCATTTATTAAAATTGATCTGGATAGTGAAAAGCCTTGACTGTTAATACTAAGAGGAATTTGCGTGTTAATGTACATTCCATCTTTTAAATTTTTATTTTCAAATTCTATATGAACACCCACCGTTTGTGAGTTTTCATCTATATTTTTATTAATTCTTTGAATAATCCCAACGTATTTTTTTTCACTAACTGTAAATATTATCTCATCATTTACTGAAACAAAATCAGAGTATTTAGAAGGAATATTAGCGGTTAATTCAAAATTTGAGGTATTTATGTATGAACCTAACAACATTCCCGGATTAATAAGAGTTCCTTCTGAGATAAAAGTTTTTGATAAAGTACCATCAAACGGAGCATAAAAATCAAATTTCTTTAACCTTTCTTCTGAGCTTTTAACCTTATAATAAAGGGACTGAACTCCTTTACCTACAATAAAATATTTTTCTTGATCACTTTTGGCTATTGGAAGATTGGCTACCTCTTTTTCAACATCAAACATCCTAAAATATTCATCCCAAGCGTCAAAATTTTCATTAAAGTCAATTTTTACGTCCGGTAGGACAGATGCAATTAAGTTTTGAAGCTCACTTCTTGATTGTTTAACTAAGGACGAGTATTCTTCAGAATTAACCGAAAGAATCAAATCGTTTTTTTTAAACGTTTGCCCTTCCTTAAAAATATTTCTATTTAAGTTAGCTTTGCCTTGAACCTCGCTGTATAAATTTATTTTATTTTTTGATTTAAGTCTCCCATCAACGGATAATTTAACAGGGTTTTTAGTATTCTTGACCTGAATGACTTTGACTAGTTTAGACGTTTCTGAGACAAAAGAATTATCAGTTTTATTTATTTCTAAAATTAAACTCGAAATAAGGTAGGCTGTAAATAAGATTGCTAAACCCGCACCAACGGAAATAAAATATTTTTTCATAGATTTAAATAATGGCAAATTTAGTACCAAAACCCTTACTAATTTTTTTCTTTTTGTTAATTATTACTTAATTTTCAACCAAATCATATATGAATTTTCAAAAAGAGATTACGGTCGGACCTTTTCCTAGAGGCTTTCACATTATAACGAATGATGTTTTAAACGAACTACCAATTTTTACAGGCTTAGCACACGTTTTTATCAAGCACACCTCTGCAAGCCTCACCATAAATGAAAATGCAGATTCAGACGTTAGGGATGATTTTGAAACCCATTTTAATTTTCTGGTTTCAGAAGATCAAAGTCACTTCAAACATACTATTGAGGGACCCGATGATATGACCTCACATATCAAAAGTAGTTTGCTCGGTTCCTCGGTCTCATTTCCTGTGAAAAATGGTATCCCTCAACTGGGAGTATGGCAAGGAATTTTTCTGTGTGAGCATAGAAATAGTGCGGGGAAAAGAAGAATTATAATCACTGCTCTAGGGAATTAATCTATAGATGGTCTATTATTTTTTCTAACTTAATTCCTCTTGATCCCTTGATTAATAAGTTTGAGTTTTTAATCTCTGATAATTCCTTTTTAGCAATTAATTCATCTACATTTTTACTGTAGTTAAATTCTTTAAATTTCTCTGTTTTGGAAAACAATTCTCCAACAAGAAATATCTTTTTACTTTTTATTCCTTTACAATAATCTACTATTTCTTGATGATAAAAGATCTCGTTTTTACCCAGTTCAAACATATCTCCTAATATGAATACTTTATCTTTATCGTTTAGATCTTCAAAAAAATTAATTGCGGCATACATGCTAGATGGATTCGCATTATAAGCATCCAGAATTATTTTATTTGAGTTCTTTTTAATGATTTGCGACCTATTATTAGAAGGAATATAAGCTCTGATTCCTTTAATAATATTTTTCAAATCAATTTTAAAATAGTTACCAATAAGAGACGCCGCCATAATATTTTCCAAATTGTGAATTCCAAAAAGAGAACTTTTTAATGAGTTATTTCCAAGATTAATTTCAATTTTGGGGTTTAAGGACTTAATTGAATACATCATATCACCATTAGATTTTCCGAAAGAATATTTTTTTTGATAATTTCCAATACATTCGGTTTGTTTTGGATCATCGTTGTTGTGAAAAATTAATCTTTTCTTACTCTTTATGTAATCATACAGTTCTTTTTTACCTCTCATAACTCCTTCTTCGTCTCCAAAACCTTCTAAATGTGCCTTACCAAAATTTGTTATATATCCAAAATCCGGATCACAAATTTCACATAAAAATGTAATTTCACCAACATGATTTGCACCCATTTCAATTATGGCAATTTCGGTTTTTTCAGAAATATTTAATAATGAAATAGGAACACCAATATGATTATTAAGATTTCCTTTTGTGTAGCTTGTATTGAATTGAGTTGTTAAAACACTATTTACCAACTCTTTGGTCGTCGTCTTTCCGTTACTACCTGTAATCCCAATAACTTTTACATTTAAGCTATTTCTATGGAATGTAGATAGTTTTTGAAGAGCTTCTAAACAGTTATCAACTAATATGAAATTTTCATCAAAAACATACTTTTGTTCGTCAACAATAGCATATTTAGCCCCACTTTGAATGGCATTTTTTGCATATTCATTGCCGTTAAAATTTGGGCCCTTAAGACTAAAAAAAAGGTCTCCGTTTTTAACCTGTCGGGAATCCGTTGATACTCCACCACATTTTTTGAATAGATTATGTAACTCTTTAATTGACATAACATAAAAGTATAAAAAAAGCCCTATATCGATCTGACTAGGGCTTTTAAATTATTTTATATAAAATTAATTTCTTGATTTTTTATCTGTAAACGTTGGAGAGCCGAGTCGAGACATAGCATTTCTAAAACCAATAAAGTCTGTTGCTTGATCTTGAGGGTAGAATCTTCTTTGTGCGGGATCTAACCAATATGCTCTGTCTTTCCACGAACCTCCCTTGTAAACCCTAGCTTGATCATTTATTAATGTAGTTCTACTAGGATCGGGATCGTAATCAAACTCATCGTTAGTTTCATCAGCATCTTCATAGCTAGGTGATTTATACATCATTCTAGTTTCACCAGTTTCTTCGTCGGCTCTACTGTATCTTCTATCCTCAGGTTTAAAATTCCTGGATGATAAAAAATCTCCATCTCTAAAATTAACATTGTATCCTTTATCAAACTGAGTTCTATATCTAACGTCACTATCTTCTAAATCAGTTGTTTCTAGTTCTCCAGGGAGGGTTACAGCTATTCTTTTGCCATTAGAAAGTGTTTCATAAATTGCCTCAGTAGCAACTACAGCTTTACCATCTTCTCCAATTTTAAATTTCTTGTAATCATTTCCTCTAAAATAATTAAAGTCATTAAACTCGTCATCAACAATCGGTCTGTAAACATCAGCCACCCATTCGGCTACATTTCCAGCCATATCAAATAATCCAAATGCATTTTGATCGTAGGAACCAACCTCATTTGTTATTGCAGCACCGTCATCTGACCATCCAGCTATTCCTCCGTAATCACCGTCGCTATTTTTAAAATTTGCAAGTTGATCACCTAAATTTTTTCTCTTTCCTGTTCTAGTGTAAGGACCTTGCCAAGGATATTTTTTTCTTCCTTTATAATTGTTAAACTCACGTACTTCTCCTAGTCCTAAAGCAGCATATTCCCATTCAGATTCTGTTGGAAGTCTGAATTTAGGAGTAATGAATCCAGTAGCTCTATTTGCTGCACTTGGAGCGATTGAGTCGGGAACTCTTGAAGCTTTTCCTCTTCTAACTTTGTCATTTCCACCGTAAGTTGAATTTGGATTTAAAACATAGGTGTCAATATTAAATGTACTTTGGCTATTTACACTGTCAACTTTGGCATCTCTTGCTAAATAACCTTCTTTTTCAAGAATCAATTCTTGATATCTATCAGATCTCCATTCTGAAAATTCATAAGCTTGAACCCAACTAACTCCAACAACAGGGTAATTAGCATAAGCAGGATGTCTTAGGTAGTTGTTTACCATATCCTCCCCATAACCCAGTTTATTTCTCCAAACAAGTGTGTCAGGCAGAGCATTCGTGTATATATCTCTATATTGAGATTCTTCAGGTGGAAAATTCTTTTTTAGCCAATCTAAATATTCATTATACATCAAATTGGTAACCTCTGTAGCATCCATGTAGAATGATTGAACGTGTTGTTGATTTGCTGAATTATTCCAGTCTCTCATCGGATCATCTTGAACTTTACCTTTTGTGTATGTGCCTCCTTCAACAAGCACCATATTTGGAGGAGTTTCTTGCCCTTTATAGCTGGTATTATACTTAAAACCAGATTTTTTTGAATTTAAGGGTTGTATATTCCAGCCAGTAGCTGATGAAACATTTCTGTTTTTTGAGAATGGAGATTTACTACAACTCCCAGTAGAAAACAGTAGAATTACACTTAAAAGTGAAAACAAGTAAAATTTAAAATTTCTTTTCATATTCAATAAAATATTTTCTTGAACAGCACCCAAATATAATAATTAATACTCAGTATACAATTTTTTCAATCATATTGATTTAGTGTAAAAACGTAGTGATCGATGTATTATTATATTATTTTTGACATTTAAATTGTTACATAATATAAAGTCTTAGTATACGTTTATACCTCTATGAGATTATTTGTTTTCTTTTCTCTAATAATTAGTAGTTTTAATATTCAAGCTCAATTCCTGGAATATAATATTGATTGGAATGGAAATACTCAATATGAACTAGAGCAAAAAAAGGTATCTGTCCCTCAGGTTAAAAACTTTAATACTAATTATTCTTTTAATCAATCTTATTTTCTTGTAAAGCAATGGAAAGACAATCAGATTATTGATGCAAATTCTGTTAGGCTTGTACGAGCAGAGTTTTCAGAAATAAATATCAATAACTTTTCAGGATTAGAAAAAATTAAATTTCCAAATAAAATTGAATTTCAATTAAATACCTCAATCTCAAAAAATCAATTATTCTCATTTCTTGAAATTAATCCTATAATTTTTGAAGACGGTATTTACAAAAAACTAGATAAAATTTTGATTGAATATGAGTTTCTAAAAAACAGAAATAATCCTAAGTCACTTATAGAGCCGTCAGTTATGAAAAGCGGTCAGTGGTATAGATTTTATGTTGAAAACACAGGTATTCATAAAATAGACAAAGATTTTTTAGAAGATTTAGGGATAAATACAAACAATTTAGATCCCAGAAAAGTAAAAATATATGGCCATGGTGGCGAAATGTTACCCATGCTTAATTCTGTGGAATTCCCAATTGATCCCATAGAAAATTCCGTAAAATTTGTGGGTCAAAATGAAGATGTGTTTAACGATGATGACTATTTATTATTTTATGGAAAAGGCCCTGGCGAATTCAATAGTGAAAACAATACGAACTTAAATTTGTTTGAGGACAAAGCCTCTTACTTTTTATCTATAAGTGGATCTAACGGTCAAAGAGTTTCTGAATTTATAGAGCCTAATAATTCAGAATTAATAATTGATTATTACACAAACTATCAGTTCCATGAA
>CABWYN010000023.1 GCA_902509675.1 uncultured Bacteroidota bacterium
AAATTTCTATTGGGTCAATATTTCTTCTTATTTCCAAAATTGTAGAGATTTAGCTATTTCCTATAATCATCCATTCTCCTGAGTTAATTAACTTTTCAGCGTGCTTGAATTTCAATTCTCTCTTTTCAGATGTTTTGATGTTTTTGACAGTAACTTTATCATTTCTGCCAACTTTTGGCTTTGTACGTATAATCGTTTCAACTTCTTGATTGCCTTGCGTATTCGTTATTGCCCTATTTCTTTGCCTTAATTGTTCTGTATTAGGAATTTCATCTTTTGAAGTATTTAGATTCATTGGTCTTCTATTCGATGCTTCTTTAACATTTTTATTATTATCAGTTGAAATCTCAGCCTTAAAAAGAAAAGATAATATTTCTTTGTTCACCGAGTCAATAAGTCCTTTAAATAGCTCGAAAGCTTCAAATTTGTAGATCAGTAGGGGATCTTTTTGTTCATGAACTGCAAGTTGAACAGATTGTTTTAATTCATCCATTTTTCTTAAATGGGTTTTCCACGAGTTATCTAAAATTGCTAGGGAAATATTTTTTTCAAAATCTGTAACCAACTGTTCTCCGTCTGAATTATATGCTTTTTCTAAATCGGTAATAACCTGTAATGTCTTAATACCATCGGTAAAAGGCACTACAATTCTTTTGTACTTTTCTCTTTGTTTTTCATAAACATGTTTGATTACTGGAAAAGCCAGTTTGGCGTTATTTTCAATTTTATTCAGGTAGTGTTTTAACACAATAGAATATATTTTATCAGTTATTTCTTTATCACTCATTGATTCAAAACTATCTGAATTTAAATCAGTTGTAATTGAAAAATAACGAATTAATTCAAATTCAAAATTTTTGAAATCATTAATAGCTTTATTTGATAAAACAATATTTTCACATGTATCGTATATCATATTTGAAATATCGATACGCAATCTTTCACCAAAAAGTGAATTATTTCTTCGTCTGTAAATAACTTCTCTTTGTGCATTCATGACATCATCATATTCAAGAAGTCTTTTTCTAATTCCAAAGTTATTTTCTTCGACTTTCTTTTGTGCTCTTTCAATTGAATCAGTGATCATGGAGTGTTGAATAACTTCACCTTCCTTTAAACCCATTCTATCCATCATCTTAGCGATTCTTTCTGCTCCAAATAATCTCATGAGGTTATCTTCTAATGAAACATAAAATTGAGAGCTTCCTGGGTCTCCTTGTCTTCCGGAGCGACCCCTTAGCTGTCTGTCAACTCTTCTTGAATCGTGTCTTTCTGTTCCTACAATAGCTAAACCTCCATTTTCTTTTACCTGATCAATTAATTTAATGTCCGTTCCACGACCTGCCATATTAGTAGCAATGGTAACTTGTCCAGGTTTTCCTGCTTCAGCTACTACATCGGATTCTTTTTTATGAAGTTTCGCATTTAAAATATTATGTGGAATCTTTCTGATTTTTAACATCCTTCCTAGTAGCTCACTAATCTCAACGGAAGTGGTACCGATTAATACCGGTCTACCAGATCTTGACAACTCGGTAACTTCTTCAATAACAGCGTTGTACTTTTCTCTTTTAGTTTTATAAATAAGGTCTTGTCTATCGTCTCTTTGAATAGGTCTATTTGTTGGAATTTCAAACACATCAAGTTTATAAATCTCCCAAAACTCACCAGCTTCTGTTACTGCAGTTCCTGTCATTCCAGACAGCTTATTATACATTCTAAAGTAGTTTTGAAGAGTAATGGTCGCAAATGTTTGTGTTGCCGCTTCAATTTTTACATTTTCTTTTGCTTCAATCGCTTGATGCAGACCGTCACTATATCTTCTTCCATCCATTATTCTTCCTGTCTGCTCATCAACAATCATAACTTTATTTTCCATAACAACATATTGAATGTCTTTTTCAAATAATGCATATGCTTTTAGTAATTGATTAATGGTGTGAATTCTCTCAGATTTTACACTAAAATCTCTGTATAATTCGTCTTTCTCTTTAGCTTCCTCTTCTTTATTTAAGCCCTTATCTTCGATTTTTGAAATTTCAATTCCGATTTCAGGCATAACAAAGAAATTTGGATCATCTTTTCCAGAAAGAAATTCAATTCCTTTGTCGGTAAGTTCAATTTGATTATTCTTTTCATCAATAACATAATAGAGTTCCTTATCAATTTTAGGCATCTCTCTATTGTTGTCTTGCATGTAAAAGTTTTCTGTCTTTTGAAGTTGTTGTTTGATTCCTTCCTCACTTAGATATTTAATCAGTGCTTTGTTTTTCGGAATTCCCCTAAAAACTCTAAGTAAGTTAAATGAACCTTCTTCGTTATTTCCAGATGAAATTTGATTTTTTGCATCAGCTAGCGTATTTGTAAGAAATTTTCTCTGAGTGGAAACAATTCTTTCAATTTTTGGCTTAAGTTCGTTAAATTCATGTTTATCACCCTTGGGAATGGCTCCAGAAATAATCAGTGGAGTCCTGGCATCATCAATCAACACGGAATCAACTTCATCAACAATTGCAAAATTATGTTTTCTTTGAACCAAGTCTTCGGGTGAGTTTGCCATATTATCTCTCAAATAATCAAAACCAAACTCATTATTGGTTCCATAAGTAATATCTGAATTATATGCCTTTTTACGTTCAGCAGAGTTCGGTCTATGGTAATCAATACAATCAACACTTAGTCCGTGAAATTCAAATATTGGTGCCATCCATGCGCTATCACGTTTTGCTAAGTAATCATTCACGGTAACTAGATGAACTCCTTTTCCAGTAAGTGCATTCAAATATACAGGGAGGGTAGCGACCAATGTTTTACCTTCTCCAGTCTGCATTTCTGCTATTTTTCCCTGATGCATAGCAACTCCTCCGATAAGTTGAACATCATAATGTATCATGTCCCAGACAATTTTTTTTCCTGCTGCATCCCATGAATTTGACCAGGACGCCATGTCTTTAGCTACATTAACATAATCTTTTTCAACGGATAATTCGAGGTCATATTCGTTAGCTTTAACAATTACCTCACTATTTTCTACAAATCTTTTTGCAGTTTCTTTAACTACTGCAAAAGCTTTTGGTAAAATCTCGTTCAAAGTAGCCTCATTAATCTTATAAGCATCTTCATTTAGCTTATCTATTTCTAAAAATAATGATTCCTTTTTGTCGAAGTCCTTCGTTTTTTCTAATTCAGCTTTTAACCCTTCAATCTTTTTGTCAATTTCTAAAACAGAGGATTTTATCTGATCTTTAAAGTGTAATGTTTGGTTTCGTAAGTCGTCGTTTGTTAACTTGCTAATTTCATCATGAAAGGAGTGAATTTGATCAATTATAGGTGTAATTGTTTTTAAATCTTTTTTAGATTTATCTCCAACAAATAATTTAAGAATTTTACCAAGCATTGGTCTTTAGTATTATTAGTTACTATAACTGATTAAATATACAATTTGTTTGTCTAAAATTTAATGAAATGTAGGTAAGAAAATTAAAACTGATTAAATATTATTGTTAATATTCGTCCTCATTCCAAAGGTAGTCATCATCAGTAGGGTAGTCTGGCCAAATTTCTTGGATAGATTCGTACAAATCACCTTCATCCTCAATAGATTGTAGATTTTCAACAACTTCTAAGGGAGCACCAGTCCTAATTGAGTAATCAATTAACTCGTCTTTAGTTGCAGGCCAAGGAGCGTCACTTAGATATGATGCAAGTTCAAGAGTCCAGTACATGACAAATTATTTTTTTTGCAAAAATAAATTTTTAATGGAATTACACAAGATTTTTCAATTTAAATTTACCAATAAGATTCCTCAACGTCTTGGATTTTGGTAAAATATCTTGCAAGTACAAAAAGAAAGTCGGACAAACGATTTATGTAGGTTAAAATATTTTTATCTATTTCAGTCAATTCATTTAATTTAGAAATTTTCCTCTCAGCTCTTCTGCAGACTGCTCTAGATACATGGCAATAGGATACTAATTTGGTACCCCCTGGAATAATAAATTTTTCCAGTTTTGGTAATTCTTTCTCAAATGCATCAATTTTAGTTTCTAAATACTCTGTATCATTTGCGTTAATATTTAGTTTTTCGTTAGAATTATTTTTTATTGACTTTTCTTGTGCTAAAAGTGATCCAATAGTGAAAAGCTTACATTGAATTTTAAATAAAATATCGTTTATTTCTTTTTTACTTGAATAATCTCTAACAAGTCCTAGAAAAGAATTCAATTCATCAATCGAACCGTAAGAATCCACTCTTAGATCATGTTTAGAAACAATTTTCCCTCCAATCAAGGAGGTTTTTCCTTTATCCCCGTTTTTTGTGTAGATATTCATTTTTTGTTTTATTAATATGAATTATTAGGTAAGAGTATCTCACCAGTAAAGCAATAAATATCGGTAGTAAAGTTATATTATATTTTTGAACTCCGGTTGCCCAATGAATGAATAATAAAATAAGTAAAATTATATTTAGTTTTATGAAGTTAACTGCCCAAATGGGAGGATTTTTTCTAAGTAATGCATAAACCATAATAAGATTAAACGGAAATGCCCATAAAAAATTAAAGTTTTGTGCAGATGCAAAATGGTTACTAAAAAACCATAAATAAATTACCAGCAACCCAAGAGTACCAGAACTAAAATAAATTAATATATCAATCCATTTTTTCCATATACTTTTTTTGAAATTTAAAAAGGTTATAAAGATCAATAAGACAGATAAGAGAGAGTTTATCAGTAACGGATTAGGTAAATTTTCATTATATAATAAGCTACTTTGTGGTGAAAAAATTATATTCTTAGTTATTGATTTAGAATCCTTTTCAATTAGTGAGTCTAAATACTGCATTAGCTTTTCGGGAAGAAATAGTGTTTCCTTTATTGAAATTTTACGGTCCATAATAGCCCCAAGGCAAAGATCAATCCCCAAAGCTCCCCAGGAATTTTCGTTAATCTTGGAATGGATTAATTCCCGATAGCTATTTTCAGTTAAAATATCTATTTCAGTGTTTTGTAGTTGTTCTGTTTGCTTAATAAATAAATCTGCAACCCTGGTGGAACAATTATCCCTTAGGTAGTCATATACATAATTAGGATCCTCTAGGTTTTTTACAAGTAAATTTATAATCTTTTGTGTTGTCTTTTTATCTAAATTAATTTCATGTTCAATGATGTATCTGTCTTGTTTGATGTAGTTATTTATGAAACTTATATAGTTTTGAACTCCAAGCTTATAGACGGGTCTACCTTTAACAAAATTCGAATAAAAATTTGGCGCATTGTAATCATAGATTCCAAAATTAAAAACAACATCATTATTTGTTTTTTTATCAATAATTCGAATTCCTGTATGACCGAAAGCATCAGCTAGACTTTGCCCTTCACCAATGGAAAGTATACTTATTTTAAACTCTTCGTTTTCTTTTTTTGAATCGGCTTTGGTATTCAAAGAAAAAAACAAAAGAATAAATAGGTAAATTACATTAAATCTATAATTTTTCATCTTAGTAAATCTAAATTAAATTTTAATGAAAATATATTAGAATAGAGAGCTGCTGACTGATTTCCAATGTCTGTAAAAGCGTAATCAACTTCAACATTTCCGAGATTAAATCCTATTCCAAAGTTTGGTTGAAAACTTAACTCAGTTGAAGAGTCAAATTGAAGCTCGTTTTGAAAATTACCAACACCTAATCTAAAATATACTAAATCAATATATTCAAATTCAAAACCAACAGATGGATTAACACTTGCAAAGCTCGTTGATATTAAATCATTTGTCTGCTCGAATAGCATAAATAAATCAAATGCAGCAAGCATTGAGTAGTCATTACTAAGATAAATTTCTTTTGAAACCCCAAATTGAACTTTTGGAATCGAAATTTCATTTTTTTCTGGTATTTCCTGGTTCTCGCCTTCAAGAGCATTTTGTATATCATTTAACCTGTTCTGGTCAAATGACCAGGAATTGTATGTAGTAGTAATATCTCTAGCCATCAGTCCAAATTTCCATCCATTTTTAGCTTGATGTTGTACCCCCAAATCAAATCCAAATCCCCATGAATTTGCAAAATCTCCAATAATACGTCGAATAATCTTAGCATTCATTCCAAAGTTTAAATTCAGAAGCTTATTCTTCTTTGCATAACTTAAAACAAAAGCATAATCCGCAGCTGAAAATAATTCAATTCTGTTATAGTCTATGTTTCCTTGGTTATCAATAAGCTGCGTAGTATCCATTATATCATCAACCCCAAAGCGAATTAATGATAGTCCAAGTGCAGATTCATTATCAATTTTTTTTGCATAAGAGATGTAATTATAACTAGCAATGTTGGCGAAATAGTTTGAATGCATTAAGGATATTTCATCTCTTTCTATATTAATTAACCCTGCAGGATTCCAATATGTGGCATTAACATCATCTACAGACGAAACAACTGCATTAGCCATTCCAATTGATTTTGCATCAACTCCAATATTTAAAAATTCGTTGGAGTATTTTGATCTATTTTGTGCATTAGAATGTATAACAAACAAAAGGAAGAAAATTAATATATTGTTATTCATATTTACCATAACATATTTCAAAGTTATATATTGTTTTTAAAACTTTAATTGTGTTAGAGGTTTATTATTTAATTGACTTTTAATTATTAGTTTTGATTTATATTATCGATTAGTATGAATTTAAGATTTTTACCCAATTTGATTACCCTTCTTAATCTATTCATTGGTTGCATTGTAGTATTGCTTCTGATTGAAAATAATATTGAGGTAAAATATGTTTTTGTTTTTTCGATGATCTGTTTAGTATTAGACTATTTAGACGGGTTTGTAGCAAGAAAATTGAATGCTAAGTCAGAATTAGGATTACAGCTAGATTCATTAGCTGATATGATAAGTTTTGGATTGGTTCCAGGCATATTACTCTACAACATGTTCCTTGATGCACCTTCGTCATCTGTCGGATCCATTTCATCATCTTTTATTCCTTTCATGGGTTTTTTTATTACTCTTAGCTCCGCATATCGTTTGGCAAAGTTCAATACACTTAAAACAAATTCAAAGTATTTTAGAGGACTTCCCACCCCGGCAAATACAATACTAATTTTTGCACTTTCTATTATTTCAAAAGGTGACTCGTACATAGCTGAAATAATACTCAACTACAATGTAATTGTTTTTATTATTCTGATTTCTGGATTTTTACTAGTCTCTAGCCTAAAATTAATAACTTTTAAGTTTAATAATTTTAAATTTAAGGGAAATAGAAGCAGATTTTTATTGATATTTATTTCTGTTCCAGCGCTGTTAATGTTAGGAATTTACGCAGTTCCTGTAATTTTAGTTTTGTATATTACTATTTCAATTTTTACTTTTTATGAATTAAAAAGCTAGATATTTTTTTTCCTTAACTCAAAGTTTTTTCCGAGATATACTTTACGGACCATTTCATCAGATGCCAATTCTTCAGGCTTACCGTCTTTGAGAATTTTCCCTTCAAACATTAAATAAGTTCTATCTGTTATTGCTAGTGTTTCTTGAACATTGTGATCGGTAATTAATATACCAATATTTTTATTGGTTAAATCCCTAACAATTTTTTGAATATCTTCAACTGCTAATGGATCTACACCGGCAAAAGGTTCGTCAAGTAAAATGAATTTTGGACTGGTTGCTAATGCTCGGGCAATTTCAGTTCTTCTTCTTTCTCCTCCAGAAAGTAAATCTCCTCTGCTTTTTCTTATGGCTTGTAGTCCAAACTCATCTAGTAAGGATTCAACCTTATCATTTTGTTCCTTTTTAGTCAGTTTTGTCATTTGGAGTACACTGTGTATATTGTCTTCAACAGTCATTTTTCTAAATACAGAGGATTCTTGTGCTAAATAACCAATTCCATTTTGGGCTCTTTTGTACATTGGAAATTTGGTTATCTCTTTGTCATCTAAAAATATAGTTCCTGAATTGGGTTTAATTAATCCTACTATCATATAAAAAGATGTCGTCTTTCCTGCACCATTAGGTCCTAGTAATCCAACAATTTCTCCTTGCTTAAGATTCAGAGAAACATCTTTTACAACAGCTTTTCCAGAGTAGGATTTTAATAAATTTTGAGCTTTTAAAATCATTTATTTTGATTTTTTACAACAATTTTAGAAATAAATATACTCACTTGGTATAAGATTACTATTGGAATAGCTACAATTATTTGACTAGCGACATCAGGAGGTGTAATTATAGCTGCAAGTACTAATACTAATACGAGTGCATATTTCCTGTATTCTACTAGTGTTTTTGGAGTAACAACACCTGCTTTTGTCAGAAAATAAATTACTATGGGTAATTCAAAAATTATCCCAGATGCCAGGGCAGATGACCTTACGAGTCCAATATAGGAGCTCAAATCAATTTCATTAATTACATCATTAGAAACTTGATAGGTTCCTAAAAAATTAATAGAAAGTGGTGTTAGTATATAGTATCCAAATAAAACACCTATAAAAAAAAGTAAAGAGGAAATAAAAATAAAACCACGAGATCTGGCTTTTTCTTTATCTAATAGTCCAGGACTGATAAATTTCCAAAACTCATATAATACATAGGGGAATGAAATTATAAAACCAGAGATTATAGAGGTCATGATATGAGCAGAGAATTGACCTGCCATAGTTCTGTTTTGGATGGTAAAAGGGAATTCGTCTGCACAAAAAGTGGTTTCAATACCAATAAACGTAGCTGCTTGACATAAAAAATCGTAAGTAGAAAAACTCATTTTTGTTGGTCCCAAAATAATAGTATCAAAAATGAATTCTTTCATCAAAAAACAAACAAAACCTGCAGAAACAATTGCCATCAAACTACGAATAATATGCCATCTTAATTCTTCTAGATGCTCAAGAAAAGACATGTTTTCATCAATACTACTCATGATGTAAATCCTTCATTGATTAAATTTTGAATGTGAAGTATTCCAAAGTATTTCCCTTTTTCTGTAACAATCAATTGAGAAATTTTATTTTGTTTCATTATTTCTAGTGCATCAACAGCTAGTAATTCACAATCTACAGATTGTGGATTACTTGACATAATATCACCTGCAGTTAAATTGCTTATTTCTTTATAATTTAATAAAGTTCTCCGCAGATCACCGTCAGTGATCACTCCAACTATTTTTTCGTCATCAATTACAGTTGTAATTCCTAGCATCTTTTCACTAATCTCTATAATAACATCATTTACCGAATTGTTAATTTTATTTGTTGGTTTTAAATCTAAATTAATAAGATTTTTTACTTTTAGTATTAAACGCTTACCAAGGTTTCCTCCAGGATGAAATTTTGCAAAATCATTTTTAGTAAAACCTTTTATTTTCACTAGCGTAACGGCTATTGCATCTCCAATAACTAGCTGTGCAGTTGTACTATTTGTCGGTGCTAAATTATTTGGACAAACTTCAATGTCGACATAACTATTGAGAACAACCGCTGAGTTTCTTGCCAAAAAAGAGGTTTCATCTCCAGTAATGGCTATAAGCGGGTTATTATTCATATTTAAAAATGGAACCAATTCCTTTATTTCAGGTGTATTTCCGCTTTTAGAAATACATATTATCACATCGTCACTTTTAATAATTCCAAGATCTCCATGAATTGCATCTGCAGCATGCATGAAAATAGAGGGGGTTCCAGTAGAATTTAATGTAGCAACAATTTTATTGGCAATTATTGCACTTTTTCCAATTCCTGTAACCACGACTCTACCGTTAGATTTTAGTATTATTTGAATAGCTTTTTCAAAGTTATCGTCAATAAATTTAGAAATAGCAAGAATGCTTTCAGATTGCAACTGAATAACTTCTCTACCAAATTCAATTATACTTTTTTTATCCAAAATTAGAATGGTTATATATAATGCAAAAAAACAAAAATTTTATTAAAGATTTTCTTAAATGAAAAAAGATTGTCATAACTTAAAGTAAGCTTAATAATATTCAATATTATTTGATGAGTAACAAAGAAAAAATTTATGACTGTCTTAAGAAGACATTTGGGTTTAATGAATTTAAAGGCCCACAAGAAAAGATAATAACCAATCTTGTTAACGATAAGAATACATTCGTGATCATGCCAACGGGTGGTGGCAAATCTCTATGTTATCAGCTTCCTGCATTGATTTCAGAGGGTACCGCTATAGTTATTTCCCCCTTAATTGCTTTAATGAAAAATCAGGTTGATGCAATTCGTGGTTTTTCTGAAGAAAATAATATTGCTCATGTTTTAAATTCTTCTTTGAGTGCTGAGGAAATTAAACAGGTTAAACAGGACGTCTCAGATAAAAAGACAAAACTTTTATATTTAGCACCAGAATCTTTTTCAAAAATGTCAAATATTGAATTTTTGAAATCAATCAATGTATCTTTTTTAGCTGTTGACGAAGCCCATTGTATCAGTGAATGGGGTCATGATTTTAGACCTGATTACAGAAATATCAAATCTGTATTAAAGAAGATTAACCAAAAAACCCCAATAATTGCACTAACGGCAACAGCTACACCAAAAGTTCAAGCCGATATTTTAAAAAATTTAGAAATTTCTGATGCTTCTGTTTATAAATCATCTTTTAATAGACCAAATCTTTTTTATGAAGTTAAAACCAAAACTGAAAATGTTAATTCTGATTTGGTAAAATTCGTTAAAAATAACTCTGGAAAGTCTGGAATTATTTACTGCCTTAGCAGAAAAAAAGTTGAAGAAATTTCAGAGCTTTTAATATTAAATAATATTAAAGCTGTAGCCTACCATGCAGGCTTAGATTCGAAAATTAGAAATCTAAATCAAGATAAATTTTTAATGGAAGATGTTGACGTAGTTGTGGCAACAATTGCTTTCGGGATGGGGATAGATAAACCTGATATTCGTTTTGTAATTCATTATGATGTTCCAAAGAGTTTAGAGGGATATTACCAAGAAACTGGGAGAGCTGGTAGGGATGGTGGAGAAGGCCATTGTTTGGCCTATTATTCTTATAAAGATATTGATAAACTAGAAAAATTTCTTGAATCAAAAGCTAAATCAGAAAAAGAAATAGCATCTCTACTTTTGGAAGAGGTAGTTGCTTATTGTTTAACCTCCATGAGTAGAAGAAAATATCTCTTGAATTATTTTGGAGAGTACTTTGATTCTGAAACTGGGGATGGAAGATTAATGGATGATAACATGAAAAATCCTAAAGAGTTAGTAGATGCTAAAGAGGATCTAGTTACATTGTTAAAATTAATTATTGATACAAAATTTATTTATAAGCAAAAGGATTTAGTTAGTATACTAATCGGACAAAGTAATGCTTTACTAAATTCACATAATATCAGTTCCAATAAATATTTTGGGATAGGAAAATCAAAAGACAATTTTTATTGGAGGAGCTTGATTTGGCAAGCTCTGGCAGAGAATTATATTTCTAAAACAATTGAAGATTTCGGATCTATTAAAGTAACCAAATTGGGATATAACTTCTTAGAAAAACCAATAAAATTCACAATATTTTTAAAAACAAATGAAGTTAACGGAAATGAAAAAAATATCGGGAAGAAAGCTGATAATTTATTGGACAAAACTTTAATGCTATTATTGAAAGATTTGAGAAAAAAAATTGCTACTAAGCACTCTGTACCTCCTTATGTTATTTTTCAGGATCCATCCTTGGATGAAATGATACTAAAATATCCTACAACATTAGATGAATTAGCATCAATTTTTGGTGTAGGTGAAGGTAAGTCTAAAAAATACGGAAAAGAGTTTGTGGAATTAATTTCTGATTATGTGGCTGAAAATAATATTTCCAGGCCTGATGATTTTGTGATTAAATCCTCAGGTAAAAACTCCTCACTGAAGTTGTTTATTATTCAAAGTATTGACAGAAAATTATTATTAGATGATTTAATTGATTCAAAATCAATGGAAATGATGGACTTTGTTAGTGAAATGGAATCAATTGTTTATTCTGGTACGAAACTAGATTTAAATTATTGTATTGAAGAATATTTAGACGAGGATCAACAGCAGGAGATTTACGACTACTTTATTGAATCCGAGTCGGATGATATAGATTTAGCTATCGAAGAATTTGAGGGTGAATATGACGAGTTTGAATTAAGACTTTATAGAATAAAATTTTTAAGTGATTTAGCAAATTAATTAATATATTCGCCAAAAATTATAAAATGGGAGAAGGACTATTTGCTACGATTAATACTTCAAGAGGTGATATTGAAATTCAGTTAGAATTTGAAAAAACACCAGGTACAGTTGGTAATTTCGTTGGTTTGTCAACAGGTAAAATAAAAAATTCGTCAAAAGAACTTGGTGAACCTTATTATAATGGATTAAAATTCCATAGAGTAATTAACGATTTCATGATTCAGGGAGGTTGTCCTCTCGGATCAGGTACTGGTGATCCTGGATATAAGTTTGATGATGAGTTTAATCCAGAATTAAAGCATGATAAGCCTGGAATATTGTCTATGGCTAATTCTGGACCATCAACAAACGGTAGTCAATTTTTCATTACACACATTGAAACTTCTTGGTTAGACAATAAACACACTGTTTTTGGTCATGTTGTAAAGGGAATGGATGTGGTTAATTCCATTGTACAAGATGATGAAATTATAAGTATAAAAATTAATGCAGTTGGTGAAAAAGCAAGTTCTTTTAATGCGCTTAACTCTTTTGAAAGTTTTAATAAGCTTAAAAAGGAAAGGATTAATGCCGAAAAAGAAAAAACTGCAAAATTATTAAATGAATTATCTGAGGGGTATTCCAAAACAAACTCAGGCCTAATGTATAAGTTTATCGAAGATGAAAATAATGATAAACCAATTACAGGTCAAAAAGTAAAGGTTAACTATAAAGGAATGTTGTTAGATGGAACCGTATTTGATTCATCTTTTAAAAGAAACGAACCGATTGAATTCACTTTGGGTGTTGGTCAAGTTATTAAGGGATGGGATGAAGGAATTTCTCTATTAGGAATCGGAGATAAAGCTAGCTTTATAATTCCAAGTGATTTGGCCTATGGAGAGTCTGGGGCTGGTGGTGTAATACCTCCAAATGCTACTTTAATTTTTGAAGTTGAATTGGTTTCAGTCAGTTAATTATCTTTCCACTTTATATTACATCCAATACTCGGTTTTTGAGTACTCATGTTTTCGGTTCCCAAAAGTAAACACTCTATAGCATTTTTTAGGTCTTTACCGTCACATTCTATTCCATTTCCTGGTCTCGAATCATCAAGTTGACCTCTATAGACTAATTTTAAATCATGACTGTAAAGATAAAAATCAGGTGTACACGCTGCATCATATTCTTTAGCTATTTTTTGTGATTCATCGTATAAGTAAGGAAAGCTAAAATTATATTCAAATGCGTTAATCTTCATTAGTTCTGGACTATCATCAGGGTAGTTTTCCACATCATTACTTGAAATCGCAATAAAATTTACTTTTTCAGACTGAAACTTGTTAGCCAATTCAACAATTGTATTATTTACATGTTTAACATATGGGCAATGATTACATATAAACATAATTAAAGTACCTTTTTCTCCTTTTAAACTATTCAAGGAAACAATTTTATCGGAAGTTACATCAGGTAGATTAAACTCTGGTGCGATGGTTCCTAAAGAAACCATATTAGACGGTGTTTTTGCCATTTTTTTGTAAAAATAATTAATCGTAATTTTACAAAAAATTATAATATGAAACCACATAAATTAAGTTTTGTTAATGCAATTACACTCATTTCTCTTGGCCTTTGGGGATATATAGATGTAGATTATTCTCCAACAGCCTTAATTCCTGTGATTTTTGGTGTAATAATTCTGACATTAAACCCCGGATTAAAAAGAGAAAATAAAGTAGTTGCACACATTGTTGTTTTATTAACCTTTTTAATTTTAGGTGGTCTTGTAAAGCCTTTGATGAGCACACTAGAAAGTGGCAATACAATGGGTATTACAAGGGTAGCTCTTATGATGTTATCTACTTTAATGGCTTTAATCGTTTTTATAAAGAGTTTTATAGCCAATCGATCTAAAAAATAAGAATTGAAATCACTCTACAATTCTTTTAAAAACCTAGACATCAGGGTAGGTACTATTCTTAGTGTTGAAGATTTTAAGGAAGCAATTAACCCATCGTATAAATTAAAAATTGATTTTGGTACATTGGGTGCATTAAAATCTTCTGCTCAAATTACTGAATTATATAAAATTGATAATTTAATAGGAACTCAGGTAATTGCTATCGTAAATTTCCCCAAAAAACAAATCGCAAATTTTATGAGTGAGTGCTTAGTTTTGGGAATAGTCAAAAATGAAAAAGTTGTACTTTTAAGGCCGGATAGTAAAGTTGATAATGGTTTGAAAGTTTTATAGATCACATTATTTTTCCAAAGAAAATTGCATTCATTAAAATTTTATTAGTTCCATACCAAAACGCTCTAAAATTTGTATTATCCGTAAGGTATATAACTGTTCCTTTACCATTTTTCTGAATTTTTAAAGGAGTGGTTGATTTTAAAATTTCAAGATTTTCCTCAGAAATATAACCGCTTAAAAGAGGGTTGTCTGTATATAATATTGGATTGTTATAACTATCTTGATCCTTTTCAATAAAAATAGTTGAGTTTCTAAATATGGGCATACTTTCCCCAGTTTGTCCGTAATTTATTGGATGTGATCTGTCGATGTTTGTATTAAAAATTGCTCCTCCAATTCTTTGAGCTCCGGTAAAATCTTTTTTTTGTTCATAACTGATGTTCTTCGCCGTAATAGAATTTTTCAATTCTTTACATTCAATAAGGTTAGTTTTTTTAAGCCAATTAATTGAGTTTTTATATCCAATTAGCACTCCGCCAGATTTGACCCATTCTTGAATTTTTTTTGTTGTTTGCGGGTCAGAAATTGAACTATTGGGGCATATTAGTGTAGTATATTTTTTCAAATCTACTTTATTAATATTTCTGGTATCTATTTTTGTTATGCTGATATCATATCTTGTATCTAATAAATGCCATATTTCTCCTGCATCATAAGAAGTAACTCCATCTCCAACTAACAGGGCAATATTTTTTTTATGAATTCTTTTAAAATAGTTACTTCCAAGATCTGGTCCGTGAGCGTACCCGGATTTTACAGAGTTTATAATCAAACTACTTTTATTAGCTATTTCATTAACAATTTTGTTCAGTTTTATTGGATCATTGTTTAATACCGGAATTAAAATTGTTCCATAGTCATAATTTTTACCCTCTAGATTGAATTTTTTCGTTGCTGTTTTTACAATAATCCCATTGTTTAATAATTTATTTAAAGCTCTAGGGGATAGGTATTCATGCCATTCCATCAGATAAGCATAATTACTTATTTTTATTTTCTCTTCTTTTTCAAATTCAATTTCTTCAACTTGATTTTTAAATCTTTTGTTTTCATAAAATAAATCATAATCTAAGTTAAACGCTAGGGGAAGTGTCCAAGATGAAACATCGTAAAACAAACTATCAGTAAATGTTGTTCTTGTTTCAAACATTGCATTAAGTAGCCTTTGTTTTTTTTGATTTTTTGGAACTACATAGGAGTATCCCGATTTGTATTTTTTACCGTTGTGAGAAAAATCTTCGTCAACTTTATACATTTTAATTTCATGCATATTTAATATTTCAGCAAGCTTTTTAGATTTATAACTATCCTTGCTGCTACCAAAAATTATCGATTCATTTTTAAAGTTTTTAGCCTCTTTTGCAGCATTTCTATAAAACAACTTTTGATATTCAAGAATTTCTATTCTTAAATTATTTGCTGCCTTTAGTGTAGAAATTCCAGTTGTAAATTGATTTTTAATTGTAAATGGAAAAGTTAATATTCCGTTATCAGATTCTTGAATATGTCCCCTTGAGCTAGCTTGTTCAAAAAGAATACCAATTGATCCATTAATATCAGGAAATGTTGACCCTTTTCCGTAATAAAAATCATCAAAGCTCTCCTCAGAATAATATAGAGATCCTATTTTATCTAAGCTCTGAACATGAAATTTTGCAATATCTTTTGTCAATTTTTGATTTAAATTTGGTGTTAACGGGTGAGTTCTAGAGGGAATACCAGGCTGAAAAAAAAATGTTGCATTAGTACCCATCTCATGATGATCGGTGAGAATATTTGGCATCCACTTATTAAAACTTTTTATCCTTGCTTGAGATTCAGGAAGTTGTAATGGAAGCCAATCTCTGTTGAGATCAAACCAGTAATGGTTTGTTCTTCCACCCGGCCAAACTTCGCTGTATTCCCTATCGTTTGGGTCAGATGTTAAATTAATATTTTTATTTGTATTAGCCCAGTAAGCAAATCTTTGAAGCCCATCAGGATTTAAAGACGGGTCAAGTAGTATTACGGTTTCTTCAAGAAGTTTATTGGTATACTCGCTGTTCGATGCAGTTAGATAGTATGCTAATAGTAAACTCGCATTAGAACCGCTAGCTTCATTTCCATGTATTGAGAAACCCTGGTATACAACTATTGGCTGTCCTTCAGTTGATTTATCTTCGTCAAATTCTGTAAGTTTTTTATGATTATCAATAATCTGATCAATATTTGCATGGTTCTTCTTGGAAGTTATTGTCAACAATAAAATCGGTCTACCTTCAAAAGTTTCACCTATATTTTCAATGGTAACTTTTTCTGATGAATTGGCTAGCGCATACATGTACTGAACTAGTTTATCATGTGTTACATGCCACTTTCCTACATCGTGTCCAATGATTTCTTTAGGAGATGGGATTTCTGAATCCAACATTTCAGATTCAAGTTCTGAAAAATAATAATCTAAGTCTGTATTAGGATTTTGGCCATAAAAAACCCCACACATAAAGAGTGTAATAAAAAAAAGTTTCATTGTAAGCAGGTGTTTATATGTCATCAAAACTAACATCTGTGAATTCATTTGATGATTGTTCTTTATCATTTTCATTCTTCTCTCCATCATGGGATTCTTCGCTAGTTTCAAAATTTTCTTCTTTTTTGAAATCTTTCTGATGTCTCTCGCTAATTACTTCCTCACCTTTTTCAGAAATAATGTAATTTGTCATTTCATTTAAAATTTCAGAAAACTCGTTAAAATCTTCCTTGTAGAGATATATTTTGTGTTTTTTGTAATGAAATGATCCATCATCATTTGTGAATTTTTTGCTTTCTGTCAGGGTAAGATAATAATCTCCAGCTTTTGTAGATCTAACATCAAAAAAGTAAGTTCTTCTACCGGCTCTTAGTACTTTTGAAAAAATTTCTTCTCTCTCCATCTTCGTTTAATTATTGATTAATAATTATAAATGTAAAAAAAAAATGTTATAAAGTTATTTTAAACAGATTTTTCTGTTAATTGACTGAGATATAACCGTTTATAGTATCCTTCTTGCTCTATTAACTCATTATGTGTTCCACTTTGAATTATCTCTCCGTCATTTAAAACAATAATTTTATCCAAGTTTTGAATTGACGATATTCTATGACTTGAGATTATCGTTGTGGTATCTTTAATATAACCACCTAATGAGTTTATAATTTTCTCTTCCGTTTTCGTATCAAGAGCAGATAGACAATC
>CABWYN010000024.1 GCA_902509675.1 uncultured Bacteroidota bacterium
TATTTTTGTTACAAATGGATATAGAAAGTATGGTTCAGATAATGATTCAAGAATTAAAATAAATCAAACCAAGCAAGAATACAAAAATAAAGTGCCCATTAGCTTAAAAAAGAAGCTCTACGAGGAACTACCCTCCGAAAAGCTTCCCAATCTTCTATACAAAAACCAAGATAATTTAAGCTTTAAAGAAGTAGGATCAGCATTATCTTTAACTGAGCCTAGTTTTTCAAACGGGGCAGCATATGCAGATTTAGACAACGACGGCGATTTAGAAATTGTTGTAAACAACATTGATGAAAATGCTTTTGTGTATAAAAATATGTCTGTTGAAAATAAACTTGGGAATTTTCTTAAAATTAAAACCGAAGGTAAATTGTCAGAATCCTTTACAAAAGCGACAATATATTATGAAAACAAATCTAAAACAAAAGAATCTAAGCGTATTAGAGGCTATTTATCCTCTGTAAGCGACGGATTACTATTTGGGCTTGGAAAAGTCTCTAAAATAGACTCTGTTAAGGTTGAGTGGAGCTCTGGTAGTAGTCAAATTGTTTATAATGTTGATGTAAATACATTAATTACGTTAAAAGAAGAAGAATCAAGTGAGTCATTTTCCGTAAATACAAAAACAGATTATATCTTTCAAAAGATAGATAGTGAGATTAAATATTCACATAAAGAAAATTTTTACAATGATTTTTCTCAAGAAATACTACTACCCTATAAACAATCTACATTAGGACCTTTTATTAATAAAGGTGACATCAACAACGACGGGATAAACGATATTTTTATAGGAGGAGCTTATAATCAAGAACCTCAGCTATTTATTAGTACAGAAAATGGTTATGTAAAGAAAAAATTAGAATGTTTTGAAAATGGAACTAATTATGAAGATATGGAATCCATTTTTGTAGATATAGATAACGATAATGATTTAGATTTATACGTTGTCAGCGGTGGAAATGAATTTAATAACAGATCAAACGAATTAATTGACAGAGTGTATCTAAACGATGGGAATGGAAATTTCACAAAAGATACTCAAGACGATCTCGAAAATTATACCATTAGCGGAAAATCTGTTACTCACATTGATTTTGATAATGATGGTGATAAAGACATTATTGTAGGTAATAGAATTCAAACAAAAAAATATCCTATTCACGAACCCTCAATTATATATGAAAACAGAGAAGGGAAGTTATATAACAACACTTATAATATCGCCCCGGATTTTGAAAACTTTGGTATAATCAATAAGGTAATCACTACAGACTTTAATAATGATGGATGGGAAGATTTTGTAGCTGTTGGCGAGTGGACAAATATCGGTTTATATTTAAATGAAATGGGAACCTTCAGAAATATAAGTCGTGAAAATGATATAGATGATCTGTATGGCTTGTGGTTTAACATTCAAGAAACTGACGTAAATAATGATGGATTTAAAGATTATATCATCGGAAATATTGGGGGAAATTCTAAATACAAAACAAGTAAAGATAAACCGCTAAAGATATTTGGGAATGACTTTGATGGAAATGGGACACATGACCTTGTATTAAGCTATAAATACGAAGGGAGTTATGTTCCATTAAGAGGAAAAGAATGCTCAACTCAACAAATGCCGTTTATATCTGAAAAACTGCCAACTTTTGAAGAATTTGCAAATGCGTCAATTCAAGATATATATGGAGAAGAAATTGTTGATGCTTACGAAAGAAAAGTAACAAGTTTTGAATCTATTATTTTAATAAATGAAAAAAATAACAGGTTTTCTATAGAAAAATTACCTCCTCTGGCACAATCAATTCCACTCATTACAAGTGATATTATTGATATTAATGACGACGGGTTTGAAGATGTAATTATCGGAGGAAACATTTATAATACAGAGGTAGAAACCCCTAGGCTGGATAATCAGTTTGCTCTGATATTAGCATCAGATAAAAAGAAAAATTATAAAGTAATAGGTCCTGAAAAAAGCGGCTTATATTTGTCAGGAAATACAAAGTCAATAAAAGTTCTCAATGATGAGAAAACCAAAATTTTAATAGCAAATAACAACTCTAAATTAGAAGTGTTCGGAATAAAAAATTAATGGAGAAAAATACAGAAATATACGGAATAAGATCAGTCATTGAGGCAATAAATTCGTCAAAAGATATTGATAAAGTTTTTATCCAAACTGGACTAAAAGGAAAATTAATTGGACAATTAGAGGCTTTAATCAGAAAAAATAAGATAAACTCTTCCTATGTGCCAACTCAAAAACTCGATAGACTATCAAAAAAAAATCATCAAGGAGTAATTGCTAGAATTTCACCGATTAAATTTCTTGAAATAAACGAGTTAAGCTCAGTAATTGAAAAATCTAAAAACCCCTTCATTCTTATCCTAGATCAGATAAATGATGTAAGAAACTTTGGAGCAATAATAAGAACAGCTGAGATTAGCGGAGTTGACGGAATTATAATTCAAAATAGCTCCTCTGCCCCAATTAATTCTGATACAATAAAAACAAGTGCAGGAGCAATTTTTAATATTCCCATTTGTAAGGTAAATCATATTAAGGATGCAATTTATCATTTACAGTCTTTAGAAATTTCGGTTATTTCAGCTTCAGAAAAGTCAAATAAAAATATTTATGATGTAAACTTCAAAAAGCCCATTGCATTAATTATGGGGTCTGAACAAAAAGGAATTAATAAATCTGTTTTAAATATGTCAGATGAGATAGTTAAGTTACCAATGTATGGTAAAATTCAATCGTTAAATGTTTCTGTAGCCTGTGGAGTTTTCCTTTATGAAGTTGTTAGGCAAAGGATTTAATCAAAGAATTTGAAGAATATCTTTTAGATCTTCAATTATTACAACATTCCTTCTTTCTTTTTCATCTGTTTTGTGAAAATTAAAATAAATTGATTTCATTCCAATATCATGGGCGCCTATAATATCGGCGTTATAATTATCCCCAATCATTACAGAATTTTGAATAGTAGCATTTGCTTTTTTTATCGCATGATTAAAAATAAATTTATCAGGTTTTTTAACCCCCACGTCCTCAGAAATAGTGATAGTCTTAAAGTACTTTGATAAGTTTGATTTCTCTAATTTTAGTTTTTGAACCTCTTTAAACCCGTTGGTTATTATATGCATATTATATTTCGACTGCAGGTTGTCTAAAATTAAAAGGGTGTTGGGGATTAGGTGGTTAAAGTCTGATAGATGTTCAATATAATCAATGGCAAGTTTATTTATCATTTGCTCAGAAATATCAAAGTTTAATTTCTTGAAAGTGTCGTAGAGTCTATAAAATCTCAAGTGTGACTTGGTAACTTTATCAACTCGGTATAAATTCCAATAGGCTCTGTTAATTGGATGATACGAATCTAAAAAATCCAACACATCAATATTAATATTATTTTTTTCTAATATTTTATAAAAAGTTAAATCTGAGTTTTTATCAAAATCCCAGAGGGTGTGATCTAAATCAAAAAAAATATCTTTAATATTTTCCATTTATAAATTTTTTAATTTTTCCATATCAAACCCACCAAATTTTCCAGAGCTCATCATAAGTAAGACGGTATTAGATAAATCATATGAAAGAACTTTATCTTCGAATTTTTTGTGATCATCAACAACAATTAAATTTTTATGACCAAAAGCTTCAGAGATAAATTTAGCATCAATAGGCTTCAACCTTTTAATTCTCATATTTTTTTCTGAATAGCATATAACACATTCGTCTGCGTCCTCTAATGTATTTCTATATTTTTTTAAAAACTTAGGATTAAGACTACTGTATGTATGTAACTCAAAACAAGCAATTAATCTTTTACTCTGAAACTGCTCTTTAACTGCATTTGTAGTTGCTTTAACTTTACTTGGAGAATGTGCAAAATCTTTATAAATAACAGAATTAGATGTCTTATAAATCAGTTCGAGTCTATTACTAGCTCCGTTAAAAGATGTTAAAGAATTATAAAAGTCTTCATTTTTAACTCCAATTAAATTACATATGTGACGCGCACCCGCAATATTTTGAAGATTGTGTTTGCCAAAAATTTTCAGTTTATATAAACTATTATTAAAATCAATAAAAGAAACACCGTCAATAATTTTATGACTGGGAGTTGAATACGGAATACATTCTATGCTATTTTTATTTGATTCAACCAGAGTATTTAATTCTTTATCCTCATTGTTATATACTAATTTACCCTGATCTAAAATGGAATCGATAAATATTTTAAATTGTTTTATGTAATCCTCAAATGTTTTAAATACGTTAATATGGTCCCAAGAAATACCACTTAAAAGCGCTATATGTGGTTTGTAAAGGTGAAACTTGGGTCTAGGATCTAAAGCAGAGGATAAATATTCGTCCCCTTCTAAAATTATAAATCTGCTTGATTCGGATAACTGTACCATAACTTCAAATCCGTCAAGTTGAGCACCTACCATATAATCAGTCTCAATATTTTGACTCTTTAGAACATGTAAAATCAAAGAGGTAATTGAAGTTTTTCCATGACTACCACCTATAACAATCCTAATTTTATCTTTTGACTGATTAAAAATGAATTCTGGGTAGGAATAAATTTGTAATCCAATTTTTCTGGACTTTAACAATTCAGGGTTGTCATCTTTAGCATGCATTCCAAGTACTATTGCATCAATATCATCGGTTATTTTTTCTGAAAACCAACCTTCATTTTCAGGAAGAAGCCCATAATTATTAAGCCTGGATTTTGACGGATCATTAATTAGGTCATCACTACCAGTGATATCATATCCCTTAAGCTTTAGGGCAATTGCCAGATTATGCATTGCTGAACCACCTATTGCAATAAAATGAATTCTCATAAATTAATTAATTTATTTAATTCTTCAATTTTACTTATCAAGGTATAATTTTTTTGCTCAGCTTTTGAAGCAATTTCCATTGATTTTTTCAATAAGGTACTTGAATTATTATTGCCAATATAAAAATTACAATAAGCTAAATAATAATAAACTTCTTCTAACGAGAAACGGTCAGCAGAAGAGTACTTTACAAGGTATTCGTTCAAATAATTTAAAGCTAAGTCATATTGACCAGAATCTTTTTTGGTCAATAGTTTACCCACAACAAAATTAAAATAGTTAAACTCAAATAAAATTGGATTTGATTTAATTTCTTGAAATATTTTATCTTCCATTTGTTTTATCGAACTTTCCTTTTCTTGAAACTTATAGACATAATGGAAGGCCAACAAACCGTGTATTTTAGAAATATTATAAATTTCATCAATGTAGTTTAACGCAGCTGATTTATTGCCCCCTAAAATATTCGGTAATTCGGTTAAAATTTGGACAAGAGCCCATCTACTGTAAATATGCTTTGCGTCAAGAGATGCAGACTTAATTAAATTTTTCTTTGCACTATTTATAATTGACAAAACTCTGAATTTATTTACAACTTCAGAATAAGCTGCTTGTGTGCCACCCAACCGATATAAATAATCAGGATTATCAGGATTTGTTTTTACTAATTTATCATAATAATATATTGCCTTTTCCCAATCTTTATCAGCTGCATATTCCTCTCCAAGCTTAATCAATATCTCCGAATCAAAGTTATTATTTTTACCGATTTCGATTAATGAATCTTTAGAAATAGATTGTGAAAATAAAAAGGCTGGGAATAGAAATAATTTTAACAAGAAAAGAGAGAAGTTATTCATGGTTTACTTTAATTTAACATATCCCATACTTTGTCTTTAAGCTCTGATAAACCAATATTTGAAATTGATGAAATAAACAAAAAATCGATATTTATAGATTCTTTAAGTTCATGTGTAATCTCATCCATTAATTCCTGGTCTAATAAATCACACTTAGTAATTGCAATTAATCTACTTTTATCTAACATTTCGGGGTTATATTTTTTCAATTCTCCAAGAAGAATATTATAACTTTTAATAATATCATCTGAATCAGATGGGATCAAAAATAATAATGTTGAATTCCTTTCGATATGTCTTAAAAAATAATGTCCGAGTCCTTTTCCATCAGAGGCGCCTTCAATTATCCCGGGGATATCAGCCATTATAAAAGATTTATAATCACGGTATTTTACAATTCCCAGGTTTGGCTTTAGTGTTGTAAATTCATAATCTGCAATTTTTGGTTTTGCGTCAGTAACAACAGATAACAATGTAGATTTACCAGCGTTTGGAAATCCAACTAAACCTACATCTGCAAGTACCTTTAATTCTAATGTAACTTGCCTTTCCTCATTTCCAAGACCAGGTTGCGCATATCTTGGAGTTTGATTTGTTGAGGATTTAAAGTGCCAATTTCCTCTACCTCCTTTTCCACCCAAACAAACTATTTTTTCTTCTCCCTCGTCAGTTATTTCAAAAATGGTTTTTTGATCGTCAGAATTCTTAACCACAGTTCCCAAAGGAACCTGAATATATATATCATTTCCGTTAGCTCCAGTCAATCTACTTTTTCCTCCGTCGTGGCCGTTTTCTGCTTTAAAATGTCTTTTAAATTTCAAATGGTATAAAGTCCAATAATTTGAATTGCCTTTTAGAATTATATGACCTCCCCTTCCGCCGTCACCACCATCAGGACCTCCCTTAGCAACAAACTTTTCTCTCCTTAGATGAGTAGACCCTTTGCCTCCTTTGCCAGAAGCTAAATTAACTTTAACATAATCAACAAAATTCCCCTCAGTCATTAGATAAATTTAGAAGTTGTTAATAACGTTGGTAATTCTTGAGGTTATCTCGTCAATTCCTCCAATACCGTCAACGCCAAAATAACAATTTTTTCTCTGGTAAAATGTTTTTAAGATTGCTGTTTTAGCATAGTACTCCTTTATTCTATTTTTAATTATTAAACTATTTGAGTCATCTGCCCTACCACTTACCTTACCTCTTTCTAATAATCTTTCGATCAATATTTCATCATCAACCTCAAGAGCAATCATTCCCGAAATAGATGTGTCAAATTTTGTCATTAGTTTATCCAACGCTATCGCTTGACTTTCAGTTCTTGGGAAGCCATCAAAAATAAATCCATTCACAGAACTGTTTTTTTCTACCACATCACTTAACATTTCTATTGTAACCTGATCTGGTACCAAGTCACCCTTATCCATATATTGTTTTGCTAAGACACCTAGCTTTGTATCGTTTTTAATATTATATCTGAATACATCACCTGTTGAAATATGAAATAAATCATATTTTTGCTTAATTTTTTCCGCCTGAGTTCCCTTTCCTGCACCTGGAGGACCAAACAACACAATATTTTTCATTTTATTAAAATTTAAAACACAAATATAATCTTTGGTAAGATGAATATCTAATTGATTAAATATTAAAATGTATTTTTGCCACTAGATTGAAATATTAAAAATTTATGCAGTTTTTTAGCTCAGATTTTAAACTTGGTATTCTTGGTGGCGGTCAATTAGGAAAAATGCTTTTATACGATGCTAAAAGGTATGATATTCATACAAAAGTAATGGATTCAAATAGGAATGCGCCATGCAATAAGATTGCTGATGAGTTTATACTTGGTGATATAACCGATTATAAAGATGTGATTAATTTTGGGGAAAAAGTAGATGTGATCACTGTTGAAATTGAAAATGTAAGTGTTGATGGCTTGGAATATCTTGAAAAATTGGGTAAAAAGGTTTATCCCTCTCCAAAAACTTTACGAATTATTCAGAATAAATCTGAACAGAAAAACTTTTATAAAAATAATCTTCTTCCCACATCAAAATTTAAAAATTATCCATCTGTTAATGAACTCAAGAAAAGCTTTCGTAAAGATAAGTTTGATTTTCCATTTGTCTGGAAAAGCTCCAAATTTGGTTATGACGGAAAAGGAGTGAAAATCATAAAAAAAATTGAGGATTTAGATTTCTCTTATGAAAATCAATGTTTGATAGAAGAAAAAATATCAATTAAAAAAGAATTATCTGTTATAGTTTCTAGAAATATTGATGGAGAAATAAAAAATTTTCCTGTCGTAGAGATGGAATTCAACGAAAAATCAAATCTGGTAGAATATGTTATGTGTCCTGCAAGTATTTCAAAAAAGACAGAAGAAAAAGCCGTTAAAATCGCAACAGAAACATCTGAGAAATTTGAAATGGTCGGTTTGCTTGCAGTTGAATTATTCTTAACCCATAATGATGAAATACTTATAAATGAGGTCGCTCCTAGACCACATAATTCGGGGCATCACACAATCGAATGTTGCATAACCTCACAATTCGACCAACACATAAGAAGCATCCTAAATCTTCCTCTTGGTGAAACTAAAATTTTGACACCGGGTATAATGGTAAATTTAGTAGGAGAAAATATGGAAGAAGGAAATGCAGTTTATAAAAATATAAATGATATTTTTGATATTCCAGGTGTATTTATTCATATATATGGAAAGAAAAAATCTAGATTAAACAGAAAAATGGGACATGTTACTATAGTCAATAAAGATATCAATAAGGCAATAGAAATTGGGAAAACATTAAAGAATAAAATTAAAGTTACATCATGAAAAAAGTAGGAATTATAATGGGCAGTAAAAGTGACCTTCCAGTCATGCAAGATGCAATCGATATTTTAAAAGAATTTGGAGTTGAATCAGAGGTAAATATTGTTTCTGCTCACAGAACCCCTGATAAAATGTTCAAATATGCTAGTGACGCAAAACATAACGGAATTAAAGTTATTATCGCTGGTGCAGGAGGTGCAGCTCATCTCCCCGGAATGGTTGCTTCAATAACCACACTTCCTGTAATTGGTGTTCCGATTAAATCAAGAAATTCAATTGATGGATGGGATTCTGTTTTATCAATACTACAGATGCCAAATGGCGTACCTGTAGCCACTGTAGCTCTAAACGGAGCTAAAAATGCCGGTATATTAGCCGCACAAATTATAGGTTTATCAGATAATATTATTACTCAAAAACTAGTTGAGTTTAAAAAACAATTAGAAAAAAAGGTGATTGAATCTGAAAAAGAATTATAATAATAAATCTATTATTAACCAGTAAACAGGAACTGACTCAGTTAGTAAAGAACTATAATATTTGAACTGATTACTCATTGATTTTCTGATTAATAGAGTCAAAATAACCAATATTATTAGCGAAGAAGGTCGAATTTCAAAGTTGTCATTTATTTGAAAAAAAATAATCTGAAAAACTAAGATTGAAAACAATAAAATATACCCTGTTTTTTTAACCAATTTTAATCCAAAAATATTGACACTATTCTTTGTATAATAAGCATCTAATTTTGCATCTCTTATCTCGAAAGGAATCATTTGAACCGTCACCAAAAGAAAAATAACAATCGAATAATATATCAAAAAATAAATATCAAATATTTGATAAAATGGAAGTATTACTATTGTTAATACCCAAGAAAACGAAATTGTCAAAATTTTTATTAATGGATTAGACCTTAAGGAGAATTTCTTATAAAATGGAATTGTATAGAAAATAGTAAAAAAGGCAATAAAAATTGAGATAATTTGCTTTTGAAAAGGGAAAAGAAAAAAAATTAAAAAAGAAATTAATAAACATGTAATCGCTATTGTAAAAAAACTCCAAGTTAAAGAACAGATTGGTTTACTTTTTGATGTAAGTATTTCATGATATTTGATAAAGTTATATGCAAAACAAGTTGAACAGAAAATAAATAGCAAATCATACAAAAGATAAACCGTTATTTCTACGCTTGAATATACTTGATTATGTATCAGTAAAACATAGCAAATTGCACATAATGAAACATGAAAACTTGAGTCAATATAATAATCTAAAATAGACTTAATTTTTGTTGTTAATAAACCCACGAATCTTGTTCATTATTTATAATTTTTAACAATATAAAAATCTATTTAATTATTTACTTTTAACCTCGTTAAATTTTTTATGAAAACCGAATTATTTTTAAACAGACACATAGGACCAAGAGATGAAGAAGTTGATTTAATGCTACGTAAAATTGGTGTTGACTCTCTTGAAACTTTGATTAAAGAAACCATCCCTGAAAATATCAGGTTAAGTAAAGATATTCAGCTTGATGATGAGATGAGTGAGTCGGATTATTTAATGCATCTTAAAACAATTTCATCTAAAAATAAAGTTTTTAAAACCTACATTGGTTTGGGCTATAGTAGATCTTATTTGCCTGCGGTGATTCAAAGAAATATTTTAGAAAATCCAGGGTGGTACACTGCATATACTCCTTACCAAGCAGAAATAGCACAAGGACGGCTAGAAGCTCTTCTTAATTTTCAAACCATGATCTCCGATTTAACAGGGATGGAACTTGCTAATGCATCATTATTAGATGAGGGTACTGCTGCTGCTGAGGCCATGTCTTTACTATTTTCGGTAAGAAGCAGAGCTCAAAAGAAAAGTAATGCTGTTAAATTTTATGTTACTGACGATATTTTTCCGCAAACATTATCTCTGTTAAAATCTAGATCAAATCCTCTTGGAATTGAGCTAGTAATAGATAAAATAGAAAATATAAATCTAGATGATACTTTTTTTGGTGCAATTGTTCAATACCCCTCCTCAAGCGGAAATATTTGTGATATCGAACCTTTCATTCAAAAATGTAAAAGTCATGATATCAAAGTAGCTGTAGCGTCTGATATTTTAAGTCTAACGTTACTCAAAGATCCTGGGGGAATGGGTGCAGATGTAGTAGTTGGTAGTACACAAAGATTTGGAATTCCCTTGGGTTATGGTGGTCCACATGCTGGTTATTTTGCTACCAAAAAAGAGTTTAAAAGAAATATTCCAGGAAGAATCATAGGTGTTACAGTTGATACCGGTGGTCAAAGAGCTTTAAGGATGGCGCTGCAAACCAGAGAACAGCACATTAAAAGAGATCGTGCTACATCCAACATATGTACAGCACAAGTTTTATTGGCTGTGATGGCTGGAATGTATGCTGTATACCATGGTCCAGAAGGTCTTAAAGAAATTGGAAATAAAGTTCACAGTCATGCTTCATCGCTTTCAGAAGCGCTATCTAAAATGGGATTTAAAAATTTAAATGAAACTTTTTTTGATACAATAAGAGTAGAAGTAAAAAAGCAAAAAATTATTAAAATTGCCGAAGAAAAAGAAATTAATTTTTACTATCCAGATGAAAATACTGTTTCCATTTCTATTAATGAGACAACCAATCTTAATGATTTAAGCGATATAGTCGAAGTTTTTAGTTTATACAGTAAATCCGAATCAAAGGAGAAATTGAAATTATCTCAATCGAAATATATCCCTGAAAAATACATTAGGGGATCTTCATTTATGAAAAATGAAGTTTTTCATAAATACCATTCTGAAACAAAACTAATGAGATACATAAAATCTTTAGAAAGTAAAGATTTAGCCTTAAATAGATCAATGATTTCCTTGGGTTCTTGTACGATGAAATTAAATGCAGCCTCTCAGATGCTACCACTAAGTTGGAATAGATGGGGTAATATACATCCCTATGTGCCCATTAAGCAAGCCGAAGGATATATTTATATTTTAAATAAACTTGAGAAACAACTAGCAGAAATCACAGGTTTTGATTCGGTTTCTCTACAACCAAACTCAGGAGCTCAAGGCGAATTTGCCGGTTTAATGGTGATCAGAGCATTTCATAAAAATAACAATGACAAACACAGGAATATATGCTTAATACCTTCATCAGCCCACGGAACTAATCCAGCAAGTGCTGTAATGGCAGGGATGAAAGTTGTTGTAATCAATTCAAACGAAAACGGAAATATTGACATCGAAGACTTAACAAATAAGGCAATTGAACACAAAGAAAATTTAGCAGCCTTAATGATTACCTATCCATCTACCCATGGAGTTTTTGAGTCAGATATTAAAAAAATTACTAGTACCATCCATGATAATGGTGGCTTGGTTTATATGGATGGAGCTAATATGAATGCTCAAGTCGGCTTGACCAGTCCTATGGCTATAGGTGCAGATGTATGTCATTTAAATCTTCATAAAACTTTTGCTATTCCTCATGGAGGCGGAGGGCCGGGAGTTGGACCAATATGTGTTGCTAAACATCTAACTCCATTTTTACCTGGAAATCCTCTGATTAAGGTTGGTGGAAGTAAAGCAATTGACTCGATTTCAGCTGCTCCCTACGGATCTGCAATGGCATGTTTAATTTCTTATGGTTACATATCAATGCTTGGATCAAGCGGTCTTAAAAAATCTACTGAAATAGCAATTTTAAACACAAACTATATCAAAGAAAGATTGATGAATAAATACCCTATTCTTTATACGGGTGACAATGGTAGATCTGCACATGAAATGATTATAGATTGTCGTGAATTTAAGGATAACGGTATTGAGGTTAGTGACATTGCGAAAAGATTAATGGATTATGGTTTTCATGCACCAACTGTTTCGTTTCCTGTTGCTGGAACAATGATGATAGAACCTACAGAAAGTGAAGATCTTGAAGAAATTGATCGATTTTGTGATGCAATGATTTCTATCAGAAAAGAAATAGATAATTGCGATTTGAATGATGGAAATAATTTATTAAAAAATGCTCCGCATACATTACAAATGATTGCTAACAATGAATGGAAATTTCCTTATTCTAGGGAAGTTGCGGCATTCCCTCTAGAATTTACCAGAAAAAATAAATTTTGGCCAAGTGTAAGAAGAGTGGATGATGCCTATGGGGATAGAAATTTAATTTGTAGTTGTGGGCCTGTGGAATTATATACTGATTAATTTTCTTTAAATTACATTAATTTAATAAGTTTACTTAACCAAAAAACTATTCATAAATGAATATTAAAATAACCGGAAGCGGATCATATGTCCCTGAAATAATCCAAGATAATTCAAAATTTCTACACAAAGAGTTTTACGACAATGAGGGTAATAAAATTGAAACTCCAAATGAGGAAATTATTCAAAAGTTTCAGAAAATAACCGGTATTAAAGAAAGAAGATATGCGAAAGACGAATTAAATACTTCGGATATAGCTTTTTTGGCAGCTAAAAATGCAATTGAAAACTCAAAAATTGACCCTGAAACAATTGATTACATAATCTTAGCCCATAATTTTGGAAATGCGAGTAATCACACAACTCAAGTTGATGTTTTTCCAAGTTTGTCGGTTAGAGTCAAAAATTTATTAAAAATAAAAAATCCAAAATGTGTCGCATATGATATTTTATTTGGTTGTCCAGGATGGCTTGAGGGAATGATTCAAGGTTACGGATTTATAAAAGCTGGAATGGCAAAAAAATGTTTAATTATCGGAGCCGATACCTTATCTAGAGTAGTAGATGTCAGCGATAGAGATTCTATGATTTTTGCTGATGGTGCTGGTGCTACAATAATAGAAAGCACCGAAGAAAAAGGCGGGGTTATTTCTCACAATACTGCTTCATACACTGATGATGAAGTTTTCTATCTATTCTACGGTAAATCTTACAATCCTAATGCTGAACAAAAAACAAAATATATAAAAATGAGAGGGCGTAAAGTGTATGAGTTTGCTTTGACCAATGTACCCTCAGCAATGAAAGAGTGTTTAGACAAAGCACAAGTTGATATTTCAGAAATTAAAAAAATATTAATTCATCAAGCCAATGCTAAAATGGATGATGCAATAGTTAGAAGATTATTTAAACTTTTTAATCAGGATCCACCTGAAAAAATCATGCCCTTAACTGTTGATCGTTTTGGTAATAGTTCTGTCGCAACAGTTCCCACAATGTTTGATTTGATAGTAAGAGGTGAACTCTCAGGTCATTCTATAAAAAAGGGGGACAAAATCATCTTTGCTAGTGTTGGAGCAGGAATGCATATAAATGCAATGGTGTACCAACTCTAATTAATGTATCGAAATAATTTCCCATCTAAGAGGTATCGTATCACTATTGATTTTGTTAAAAAACATATAAGTGAAAATGAAAATATATTAGATTTGGGTGTTATGAATCCCTTTTCAAAAATATTAGTTGACAACGGATATAAAGTGAACAACACAGGCGGTGAAGATTTAGATGTCGACAGATCAAAAATAACAAGAAGTAGCGCTAGTGTTGTTACTGCTTTTCAAATATTTGAACATTTAACAAATCCCTTTCAAGTATTAAAAGAAATAAAATCTGATAAACTAGTTTGTAGTATTCCACTAAGACTTTGGTTTTCTTCAGCCTATAGAAACAGAAATGATGAAAGAGATAATCACTTCCATGAGTTTGAAGACTGGCAATTTAGATTGTTACTTAAAAAAACTGGATGGAATATAATTGATGAAAAAAAATTTACAAATCCGGTTAACAAATTTGGTTTTAGACCCATCCTCAGATTATTTACAAACAGATACTTAATTATTTACGCTGAAAAAATAAAGTAATGAAGCTTTGTGTAATTATTCCGGTTTTTAACGAAGAAGATTTTATTGAGAAGTCTATAAATTCAATAATTAGTCAATCCGTTAAGCCAGATAAGGTGGTTTATGTAAATGACAGTTCAACAGATAATACAAAAAAGATAATCAGAGACCTTTCTGATGATTATGACTGGATAGAAATAATCGACCACAAATCAAAAGAATTGCATATCCCAGGCAGAAAGGTTATTGAAGCATTCTATTATGGGCTAAAAAAATTAGATAGCTCATACGATATTATATGTAAGTTTGACGGAGATATTGAGTTACCTTTTGATTACATAAAAAAAATCAAAAATATTTTTACAGAAAATTTAAATATCGGAATTGCTGGCGGAAACCTATACATTTTAAAAAAGGGGAAATGGGTTTACGAGGAAATTACTTCAAAATCTCATGTTAGAGGCCCCATAAAAGCGTATAGACGTGAATGTTTTGAAGATATTAACGGGTTGAAATCTTCAATTGGATGGGACACAATAGATGTCTTACTGGCACAAAAAAAAGGCTGGAAGATTTATACAGATAAAAAAATAAAGGTAAAACACTTAAAGTCTACAGGTAAAAGCTATTCATTTCAATCAAGATTGTTACAAGGGGAAGCCCTATATATTATGAGGTTTGGATTTATCTTGAGTATTTTATCGATTATAAAATCATCATTCAAAACAAAAGACCCTCTGAGGATACTATTTGCCATCTCTGGATTTTTAATTTCATTAATGAAAAAAAAGTCTTTTATTATTAGCCGTGAAGAAGGTATTTATGTGAGGAATTTCAGATGGAAAATGATTTATAAAAAGTATCTAAAATTTTAGATTTTCAAAATCAATATTGCCTCCACACATTATGAGTCCAATATTTTGATTTTTAAATTTTGATTTATTCTTTATTAATGCAGCGAGCACAACAGCACTTGAAGGTTCAACCACTAGTTTTAATTTGTTTAGTATAATATTTAGTGATGCTAAAATTTCCTCTTCAGAAACTAATAATATTTCTTTTACATATTTTTGAATGATTGGAAAATTAATCGTTCCAAGATTTGTTCTCAATCCATCAGCTATTGTATTAGTTGATGTATTAGTTTCTATCTTTCCTGAAATCAATGATCGATATGCATCGTCAACATTCGATGGTTCTGCTCCGATAACTTTACAATTTTTAGAAAAATTACCTATTGCAATTGAAGTGCCTGCAATTAATCCTCCACCTCCAATTGGAGAAAAAATATAGTCAAGATTTTGATAATCTTCAATTAGCTCTAGAGTACATGTTGAATTTCCTAAAATCACATCTGTATTGTTCGAGGGATGTATAAAATATAAATTTTTATCCTTCAAATTTTTTTTTGTCATTAGTTCTCTTGACTTTAAATTAGCTTCACACTCAAAAATATTATCCGTGTATAATTTAACCGATGACTTTTTAAATTCAGGAGTATTATTTGGCATTACAATATGACAAGGAATATTTAATTCGTTTGAAGCTTTAGAAAGTGCATGGGCAAAATTTCCTGATGAATGGGTAATTACTCCTCTACTTTTATATTCTGAAGGAATATTTTTAATAGCATTTAAAGCAGCTCTGTATTTAAAAGACCCAGTGTGTTGAAAATTTTCACACTTAAAAAAAACATTACAACCACACAAATTATCTATAAAATCAAATCTGAAAACAGGTGTTTTGATAATATATTTACCAATGTTATTTCTAACATTAGTAAGACTTTTTTGGGTAAAATTCATTTTAAGTAATTAGTTGCTTTTGAATTTCTGAAGCTGTTGAAATTAGCTTATCTAAAGCCCCAATATTGTCTCCGGCACAAGTCGCATAGAATGATTGGCCCCCACCTCTACCGTTGATTACTTCCGAAAGCTTAGCAATAATTTCAGAGGCATTTAAACTTCTGTCAGAAACTAAATTTTTCGAAATATAACATGAACAATATATTTTATTATTTTCACTAGAAATCAATATTAAAAATATGTTATCAACTTCAGCACCTACTGAAAAACACAAATCTTTTATCTTAGATGGTTTTAATCCAATTAAAGAAGAATAGACTTTTATTCCAGAAATAGTTTTCAGCTTATCAATTACACTAATCTTAATTTTTTTAACTTTTTCATTATTTAATATTTCAATTTCTTTTCTTAATAATGAATTTTCATTCGCTAGTGAATTAACCGAATCGTATAGATTTTTTGGGTTCTTGAGTAAATTTTTAGTCTTGTTATATTCGTCAATTTTTGAATTGTAGTAATTCTTAACTGAATCATATGTAATCGCTTCTACCCTTCTAATACCTGAAGCAATGGCACCCTCATTAATAATCTTAAATTGCCATAATTCAGACGTATTATTAACATGAGTCCCGCCACACAATTCATAAGAAGAACCAAATTTTATGGTCCTAACAACATCGCCGTATTTTTCCCCAAATAAACCTATCGCTCCATTTTCTAATGCTTTTTTTATGGGAATAGCTCTATTTTCTTCTAAAATGATCGAATTTTCAATTCTTGTGTTAACAAAGTTTTCAACCTTTAAAATATCACTTTGCTCAAGTTTGGAAAAGTGCGAGAAATCAAATCTTAAACTTTCTGGGCCCACTCTACTCCCCTTTTGTTCAACATGATTTCCAAGGACATGTCTTAAGGCTTGGTGAAGTAAATGAGTTGCTGTGTGATTACTTTGAATTTTAAAT
>CABWYN010000025.1 GCA_902509675.1 uncultured Bacteroidota bacterium
CTCGGTAAACTCTGTTGAAAATTTATGCATGTCATCTACAAAACAATAATTGTACCGTATGACTGTTAAGTGATCATTATTTCTTTCATATTTTTTTTAATTTCTTTTGATTGTTTATATTTAAGTATGACTAGCTATTTGTACAAATCAATATATTTTTTATTTATTCCTGTTTTCTTTTTTACAAGCTTTAGCTTTTCAAATGTAGAAACAGATTCGATCAAGATAAATAGATTTGAACGGCATGTTAAATCATTAGACTACATTTCCAGAAAGACTTCAAATAGTAAGTTGTATTTGAATTTAGCAAAATCTTACTGTGATTCCATTTTAAAATTTGACAGTAAAAACACATTTGCTAAAAAATTTAAAGATAAAATTGACTTAACACTAAGCGCAAATGAATTAAATATGAATCACAAGATTCAATTATTTGACTTGTTTAGTGGCTTTCCGCCTTATATGGGTTTTGCAGATGATCCAATTGAATATGCCTATGATGATGCAATTAATGATCTTTTATTAACTAGAGAAATTGATTTTCAAAAAGGCCCCTTAGGACAATCTAAAATCCCTTCCATTATAGTAAGAAAAAATTGTGATGACGAAATGTTTGAAATTGCAAATCAAATAATCATTGAAAACACAACCCATTACATAATTCCTAAACATGAAATAGAATCAATAATTGGTTTTGAGAATGCTAATACATTAATCGATGGCAGTATTGATGAGAGTTTTTTAGATGCTATATCTAATAAACTAAATGTAAATAGGATAGGAATATTTGAGATGAATGATTTGGATGTCATTAATGATAGAATTTGGTATGTGCAATCTTCATTTTATGCATATTCACCAGACTCTGGATTTACACAAACTATTTTTACAAGAGGATTTAACCATGATAAGAGAGATCTTTCGATTATTAATATTTTATTATTACTGCTTGAATCATTAATTCTAATTTCAATAATTTCTTTTATTGATCAAAATAAAAAGATCAGAAAAATCTTTAATGATAAAATTGAGTTTTCTGTCAAATGGAAAAAATTTCTTGAACTTTTTATTAATAAAATAATACATGTTTTAATCTGTTTCATTATTCCGTTAATATTTTCTTTTGCAATGATTTATGCTGTTTCTAATTTAATACCGAATCCAGAGGGAGACTTTAGAGAGGCAAGCTCCAGAATATGGTTAATATCTTTAACACTTGGTATGAGTTTATTCCCAACTCTGTTAAATTTAATTATGGTAAATAGACTGGATTTAGATGGATTTCATACAATTAAGGGCTATCGTTTATTTTTTAATACTTCATTATATACTACATATTTTCCAATTTTTATTTTTTACATTATAAAATTTGAATCGATTCCAAGAATTGAGCATATATTATTAGTTTTAGTAACATTTACAATATCGTGGTTACTTTCCAAATCTTATTATAGGTTTACTGCAAATTCAATTCATAAAAATCTGAAAGTTCAAGCAGTAATTGGGATGATTATGGCAATTATATCATTACTGTTATTAAACCAATTTATTTTATCTGATCTCACATATATTAACCTGATTTATGGCTTTGGAATTGCATTTGGTTTAGCACTTTTTTATAAGATAATTGATAAAAGTATTCAAAAAATTAATATTAAAAAGGAGCAGACTTCAAGTGAGCAAAACCTTATTGAAAAAGACATATATATTGATAATGTTTTGAATCCAGATACAATGATTTATCAAAAGATCAAAGATAGTATGGATGATGATAGTTTGAATGTTATGATTTTATCAGCTCCTATGGGAATTGGAAAAACTGTAAGTTTAAAACAGGCAGCGGATAGATTTATTAAAAATCCTGATTGGGACTATTACTACGGAGATTGTGACGAAGTTCAAGATGAAGGTGCTATTTCTTTTGAGCCTTTCTTGGAAGCATTTGGGAAGCTCTTGAAAATTGATAAATTTTCAAACAGAGGGGATAATGTAGAACAAATGAAAGATTCAACGGTTGCATTAGCGGGAACTGTAGGAGTTAATACTGATATAGTTACTGATTTTGAAAGAGATCAACAAAAATCAATGACAGAGACCTGCATTGAAATTATCGATAAACTTGAAGATGTTGATAAAAAAATGGTATTTGTATTAGAAGATCTGCATTGGGTTGATCCTGAAACATATTCATTCTTAAAACATTTTATTCAATTGGTTAATAATAACGAATTTTTGAGAAGGAGTATTTGTATTGTTTTATCTCTTAGGAATGGAAATAACAACGAATATAGAGGGGTTAGCTACGATAAATTGAGAAATGACTTAAAAGATATAAATGAAAAAGAGGACTTTAAATTTGATGTTGAAAACTTATTTGATTTTAAAAAGAGTGTGAATTTAAAAGATTTTGTAAAGTATTTAAGTGATCAAGATAATGCTTTTAAGATTCAATCGTATTCAATGAATCAAATTAATAATTTGTTTAATACTAGGGAATCAGAAAACAGAAATGATGAATACTCGTTTTTGACTCCTTTATATGTAAGGAAATCAATTGAAGGCTGGATAGAAGACGAAACTTTAAAATACTCCCCCGATGGATATCTATTGACAAGAACATTGAGTGCAGATGACCTGCCAAATAGTGATGAAGTAGATAAGTATTATCATTCAATATTTGATACTTATGACGAAAAGTGGCAAAGACTTTTAGAGAGTGCAGCAATTATTGGAAACAGATTCGATGCTGAAATATTAGCTAAGGTTTGGGGTTATGAGCTTCTTGATATATTGTCATTCTTGGAGAAGGCTGTTAATCATGATTTACTGATAGATTTATCCGCAGAGGATAATATGTATAAGTTTGATGACAAAAGGATTGTTAGCGCCATTAAATCTTATTTTAAGATATCTAAAAGACCTGAAGGTGATAAGCAAATCGTAATAGAATATAACAAAAGATATGTTGCTCTTCAAGATGAAACAATTCAAAGTCCAAATAAATTTTCTATTGAGGATTTATTAAAAGTTGCAAGAAGGCTAGCAACTTTGATTGCTAATAAAAATTACAAGAAGCAACTACAGAGATTAATCATTGAAATTTCTGTAAGACTAATTATTAAAAAAGAGTTCAATAAAATAAGGGCTTTTTCTGATTTTTTAGAGAGTAAGGGGCTTAAAAATATTTCATTTATTTTAAATGTGCTTTCTGTTGTTTCTGACCCTGATCAAGATGATAATATTTGCCATGAAGAAATTAGAAAAATACACAGTTATAATAATTCTGAGGAGAATAATAAATTATTAAAGATTTTTCCAAATGATGATTTTGAAAAAGAATTGATTTTAATTTCATGCATATATTTTAACACTAGTAGACTTTCCGATGAGGAGTTTAATTTTTTGATCTCACCTATTTATAAAAAGTATAAAGAATTGGTGTTATTTGAATTAGCTCTAAAGTGGGATATGGGTCACAAAAACAGATCAATAAAGTTTGAGGGTTTTGATGAAACTTTAGATAATTTGAAAGATAGCGAAGATATTGAATTTTACAAATTTAAAGTAGAAATTCTAAAAATTGAAGAAAAAAGAAATTTTATAACATCTAAATTTAATAATACATGGTCTGAAAAATATCCAGAGCCTTCAATTAAAGAAATAGAGAATGAATATTTATCATTGAAAGAAAAGGCTATAAATTTTAAAAATTTAAAATTAACATTTCAATTTTTAGATTCTTATATAGTTTTTCTATCGAACCAGCTAATGAAGAGTAATGATGCAATTAAGTTATTTAACGAATTTATTCATCTATTCGAAAATAATAGAAATTTTATAAGAGAAGAAATCGAATTAAAGATGCTCATTTTAAGTGTATTTTGTAGAGATTTATTTATAAAGGATCACAAGGATTTAGCTCAAAAGTATTTTGAAGATATTAAATCTTATTTTGTGAAAAGATTTACTTCGAATACTTATAATGATTTTATTTTGAAATTTTTTGAGTTTAAAATTAATTATTTAAAATCAGTCGGTAATTTTAAGCAAATGTTAATTGAATGTAAATTACAGTTAGATCTTATTAACAAAAATGAAAATAATAAAAGTCATGATTATGCACACGCATGCAAAGACTATGGAGACGCACTTCGACTAAACGGTAAAGGTAAAGAATCAATAAAATGGAGTGAAAAAAGGATATCCATTCAAAAAGAATTATTAGAAGAAAAAGACTACACAATTTTAAGAACAGCTTACAATAATTTAGCTCTAGATATTACAGAGTTTGATAAAAAAAATCATAAAAAAGTAAAAGAATACAGTCAGATTGCTTTAGATTTAGCGAGTTCTAAAGCTCCTTATTATTACCATTCACTTCATACATATGCTTTTTGTCTTAATCATATCGGTGAATTTGAAGAAAGTTACAAGTTTTTTGAGCAATCTATGAAATATTTAAAAGAGTCTTCAATTGACAGAAAAGAAAAGCGAATACTAATACAAAATTTACAATCAGCTCGTGTTTTAAGTAAATTTGATTTACAAAAGGCAATCCCCAAATTAAAAGATGCTATTGATAAGATGCTAAAATCTAACTACTCTGAAAAATATAAAGATGAAATTAAAAAATGTAAAAACATACTAAAAAACAATAAGAAATGACCTTTAAAGAAAAGCTTTATATATTAGTTGAAGATCATGAATCTCCTCAGGGTAAAGTTTTTGACTATTCGATTCAGATATTAATTCTTTTATCTCTATTTGCATTTGCTTTGGACACTCTTCCTAGTAATTCTCCAGCAATGGAGGTTTTTTTGAATAGATTTGAGCTTGTTTGTGTAGTTATATTTACAATTGAGTATATTCTTAGAATTTACGTCTCCAATAAAAAATTAAGCTTCATATTTAGTTTTTACGGTATTATTGATTTTTTAGCAATTATGCCTTATTATCTAACCGGCTTTATTGATCTTAGATTTGTAAGAGCATTTAGAATCTTTAGAATCTTTAGAATATTAAAATTAATTAGATATAACGAAGCGCTTAACAGATTTGGAACAGCAGCTAAGATTGTTCGTGAAGAATTAATCTTATTTCTAATTGTTTCCCTGATATTAATTTTTATTAGCTCTGCTGGAATTTATTATTTTGAAAATGATGCCCAGCCAGAGGTGTTTCAGTCTGTGTTTCACAGTACTTGGTGGTCGATTGTTACACTCACAACAGTTGGATATGGAGATGTTTATCCAATTACTGTTGGAGGTAAAATATTTACTTTTTTTGTTTTAATGATTGGAGTAGGGTTAGTTTCAGTGCCAGCTGGTTTGGTCGCATCATCACTAAAAAAAGCACGTGATCTAGAGGATCAAGAAAGAAATTCTTAAATTGTAGTATGAAAAAAATAATTATACTAATATTCCTAGTCTCTTTTGTATCATGTAAAGGAGATAAAACCAATGATTTTCTTTTAGAAGATGAGGTTTCAGATTTTGCTTCCCCTTATGATGAAAAACCCGAGTGTGATTCAGAGGCTGAGGATAAATTAATTAAATTCACAAAGAACGAATTTATGGATTTTCCATATGAATCTGCTAGGTATGTAAGAATGAATGAATGTGATTATGTGATCGCAGTTGGTACTTCTGCACTTTCAAGATCTAAAAAAAATCAAGTGGCTGCAAGAATTGCTAAGATTAAAGCTCAAAACCAAGCAACTTCTTTAATTAATCAAACAAAAGTTACTTCTTCGGAAGTGTTAAAAATGGGTGAATCAGTAAGAAATGATAATCTAGATTTTTACGAAAATTTTAAATCAGAGGTGAGTGGTAATTTATTTGGCTTTGTCTCTGGTATGCAAACATTAACCGCTTTTAGATCCTCAGATAAATCCACTCTTGTATATATACTTTTTAAACAAATATAAATAACCGATTATGAAAAAAAATATTTTATTAATATTCTTAATTTTTGCCTTTCTTTCTTGTGGACAAGAGAATAAGGGTGCTGACAGAGAAGAAATTCAACCAATAGTAGTAGCTGAGTCTAATGGATCAGTGAGTTCCAATGTTGAGAGCGTTGCTCACTTTGAAGTTGCTGGAGATTTAACCGTGGAAGATAGATCACTAATTACTCCAACTCCCTTTGATAAATTACAGGAATCGGTTCAAGCTAAATTAATGAATGATGGTAAAATGATTAATGTTCAAAACGATGATGGTACTATTTATGTAGTTGAAGCAGCTTCAACGAATAGATCAACAAATGAGCAAGGTTTTATCACCTCAAGAAATATTGCTTATTCTAGAGCAATATTAAAAGCTAAAACAAAAATTTTACAATTATTAGGTGAAACTGTAAGATCTGAAAAAGATTTATCTGATTTTTATAATGACGGATCTGGTGGACCTGACCCTGATTTAATGCAAAAAGCCTCATATATTGATAAAGTAAAGGCAGTTGCAAGTAAATCTTTAGATCGTGCACTTGAAGAGCTTGGTGCAGATAAATCTGAAATTATGCAGATGAATAAAGAACAAAAAGAGAAAATGTATTCAAATGAGTATAGATTACTGATTGAAACTTATGGTGCTGCGTTAATGAATGGAGTTACAACTGTTAAGATTGTCGAAGGCGATAATGGAAATGATTACCAAGTAGCTGTTTGTATTAAATTTTCTCCCGAACAATCTAGAGAAGCAGCTAATCAAAATAATTTAGGTGCATCTAAAGAGGTATTTAACTCAGATGCTGTAAAAAAATTACAATCAATTGATACTGATAAATTGATTTCTAATCTTGGTGCTCAACTATTTAAAGATGATAATGGAAAAAGATTTCTTGTTGGTTTTGGACAAGCATCAGTTAGAAAAGCAGACAGAAATCAATCCAGATATGAAATGGCCGGATATCGAAAAGCTAGATTAAGAGCTATATCTTCTATCAAAGATTTTTTATCAGAGGATTTAGTTTATCAAGAAATTTCAGAAGAAGCTGAAAAAAGTATTTCATATTTTGACGGAACTACAGATGAATTCTGGATGGATAAAATGAACTTATTGATTCAAGCTAAGTCAACAACAATAAAAATGAGTACAATTCCAATTAGACAGTGGAAAGGTATTCATCCAGTTTCTAAAAATCTTGTTGTAGGAAATATTATTATTTTAACAGAAAATAATACTATTGAATTTGAAAAACCAAATTCTAATATAAAATCATCAAAATCATCAAAAAAATCTAGTGGTTCAACAGGAAAAAGTGATTTTCTAGAATCATCTGATTTAGAGGGAGAAGATTTTTAAATTTAGTATGAAATTTCTGTCAAAAAAAATCATATTTTTTCTGATAATTATTTTCTGTTATCAAGCCTCCTTTTCTCAGGGAAGTTATTTGAAAATAAGAAAAATAGTTAACACATATAATGAAGGCGAATATAGCAATACCATTTCTCAGGGAAATAGTTTTTTAAGGAAGAACCCTAATTATCAAGGTGCTGAATTAATTGTTCTGTATCAAATGATGGTTACATCTTATGTCTCTGAACGTAATACAGCAAATAACAATAACAATTCATTAAAGGTTAATCGTTTAAATAATGAGCTGAAACAACTTCTTAATAAAGTACTTATTGAGTTAAGAAAAAAACAATTACCTAAAACCTGGTTAAGTAAATTAAATAATTATCATAAGCCTAGCACTGAATGGGATACTTGGAGGAGACAAAATATTAGTATTTATGAAAACCTTCTTGACGAAATTTATAATTATAATAAAAAATCATCTCCAACCAGCCCTCAGACTTCAACAGCGGTAGTTTCAAAAAAACCAAAATCTAGAACTTCTAATACAACTACGAGTACAATAGATTTAAAAAATTTAGAATTATTTAAGATTACTGAAAGAGGTTTTGATTCTTTGTTAGACTCAGCCTACGATAAGTTTGTTGGGTTCTATTCTTTAGATGATAATAGTGGGAGTTTAAAAAATAAAAATATTCTATTAAAAAATAGTTTTATGGAATATGATAATCTTAGGATTAATAATTATTTGATATTTAAAGATTTTCAGAGTTTATTTTTAATTGAATTAAGTGAATCAGATAATAATATAACTAATAGGCTATTCCTGTCTGAGGTTAAAACTCTACAAGACGATATTTCTCAAGTCGAATCATTTAAAAATAAATTTCAGACACCAAGTCATAGTTGGATTTTTGTAACATTCATAGAAAATGCAGGGGAATTATATAAGAAAAAGAAAGGTAAGATTGAAATTTCTAAAAAATGGAAAACTATAATGAGGAAAAAATTTGCTAGATCAGGCACAAAAAATGTCCCTCCTGATTTCATAGCTAAATCCTCAAAAGTTTTATATAAAGGAAAAGAATTTTTTGATTTAAATAAGATCGATAATTATGATAGAATGATTAGAGGTGTTATTTCTAGAAATAGGGAAATGCTCATGAAAGTTAGTGATTATAATTATTCAAATAATAATTCTAAAAACATTGATTTACTAAAAAATATAAAAAACAATTTTAGTTTATTCTCAGATTTAAAAATGATAGATTTTAGTTCTTTATTTGAAGAAAAGATAAAAGATTTATCTCTTTATAATCCTAATGTTAGACCAAATATTTATAAAATTGTCTTTGATCAAAATGATAAAATGTACAGCAAAGCATTTATTAGAAATTCAAAATTATTTGCTGCAAAAAGTAATGATTTGAATTTTGATAGAATTATTGATATTGTTCCAGAGGGTTTAAAAATTTCAGTTGGGAGGAATTTTTCATATTCAGATATTATTTTAAAAAAACACCCGCAAAGTGAAGCAATTATTAAGTATTTTAAAAATTATTTCCTTGATTCGGGTGATTTAGTAAACCTGGAAGAAACAATAAGTTCATTTTCTGCTGAAAAAGATTTTATTACAGATGAGAAAAATAATAATTTATCAACTGATGAAAATGAACTGTATTCTATCGATTATTCTAATAAAATTAAAGAAGTTAATGCTATTGGACAGGGTAAAACTTATGCTGAAGCCATTAGAAATGCTCAAAGATCAGCAGTAGAGCAAGTCGATAATAAAATCTTTTCTAGCTCGACCGTGAAAGGAGATGATCTTGTTAAGGATGAAATAATGTCTATTTCTGCTGGTTATATTGAGGATAGTAAAATTACAAATAGTTATCAATTACCAGACGGTAGTTGGGAGATTAAAATTATAGCAAAAGTAAGTGAATCTAGGAAAAAAAAATATTTTAAAAAAGATAAAAATAAAGGTATTGTAATAGACAATTTTGCCCTTTCATCTATGATTAAGGATAGGGAAAAAAATAAATTAAATGAAGAAAAAAAGATTTTACAGCTTTGTCAAAATGAATTTGATAGATTTATTAAAGAATCAATAGTATTTGATACAGAAGTAGTAAATTATATCTTTAACTCCAATTCAAATAATTGGGATGTACAAATAAGAGTTGACTGGTCATTAAATCAAAACTATTCTAATTTTCAAGACTATTTTTGGTCTTCAATTAATCAATTAGCTATAACTGACGATGCTTTAAAAATATATGAAAAGTATGGATTCCCATTTTATAAGTTTGGAAATATTTATTTAAGGTCTCAAAAATCTGTTAACATAGTTGCTAAATTTCTAAGCTCTATTAATTATTATCCTTCTAATTTTTACTTGGAATTTAACGGAAAAAAATACTTTCCAGAGGGAATTTCTTATGATTATCTGACCGGTAGAAGAATTCAAAAAAAATCAGAACAGAAGTATAAGTTTATTTCAACAGATATTTCAATTGGCGGATTGGTTTATCTAAACACAACTAATGATGAATCCAAATATTTAGATTCTCATAATATAGATAGATTATATGGTGGTGGATCAGGTCAAATTCCGATTAACAGAGGTGCTAAATTATTTAAGGTTAATGGAAAAAAGATATATAATAATACCTTTTTAAAGAATGCAGCTATTGATTACAGAGATGTTGATGATAAAACAAAAAATAATATAATAATTGATAAGTCATCTGTAATTAAGTCAGGGAATCATATTTTTGATATTTCTATTTCAAATAATGAATGGTTAAAATTTCTTGACAAAAACTCAGAATTTCCTTTTATAAATAATAATGAAATAAATAAATACAATACTATTTATTCTAAAAAAGTTGAGACAAAACCATCACAAATTTCATCAGATTCAACCACTAATGCAAAAGCAGGGACCATTATTGGTAATAATATTTGGGTAAGAAATTCCCCTACAAATGGAGATGTTATTATGACCCTTAATAATAATGATGCATGTAAGATTATTGGGAGCTGTTGTGAGGAGACAATAAGAGGAAAAAAGAGTCAGTGGTATAAAATCGAATATAATGGTAAAACAGGTTGGGTTTTTGGCTCACAACTAAAATTAAAAACTAATACAAATAATTATATAGAAAAGAATGCTATTCCTAATGAATTAGCTGTTATTCATGATGATGATGGTTGGTCTAATGTTAGAGCAGGAAAATCAACATCTTTTCAAGTGTTATTTAAAATTTATGATGGTCAAGAGTTTACCGTTTTAAGAAATGATGGTAAATGGTCATATATAGATTATAATGGCCGTAAAGGCTATATGCATAATAGTATTATAAAAAGATCAGTTTCAAATAAAAATAAAAAACCATCTAATCCAACAGTAAAAAATACTAGAAAAAAGACTTTGAAGGACTACATACCGCCTTCTATTTATAATAACCTAATGTCATATTGGGCGTTTAACGGAAAAATCAATGCACTTGTAGGAAATAATTTTAAAAATACAAGTAATCGATCATTAACTTATTCTAGTGACAGATTTGGAAATTATAATTCTGCTTATAGTGATAATATTGAATTGATAAGCTATACTAATCACAGAGATTTTGAAAAAAGTAACAGTTTTAGTCTAAGTTTTTTAATAAATACTAATTATGGTACTAAGAAAATTTTTAGAATTATGGATACTAAAGACAAATATGTTTCAATCGAAATTGAAAATGGATATATAGTTTTAAAACTTACAACTCCTGGAGCATTATGGGGAAGCAATACAAATACTTTTAGATCAAGAGTTAGATTAAATAACTCCTCTTGGAATCATATTGTTGTTTCATATGATTTTTCAGATAATTACGTAAACCAAGATGAGTTCAGTTATTATATTTATCAAAATGGAAAACAGGTTTTAGGGGCAAGCCTATATATGTTGAACTCTAAAAATTTTATGCCTAGTGGAATTAAAATCTATGCAGATTACCTTTATATTGATGATGTAACTTTATGGAATAAATCCTTTTCAAATTCTGAAAGATCCTTCCTTTATGATTTTCATAAAAACACGGATCTAATTAAAGAGCAGAGGTGATTTTTAGTTAACAGTGCAAAAATCAGATAATATCCAACCTTCTAAGAGATCTAAAAAATACCAATTTGATTTTTGTTTTATTTCAACGTAATCCTTCGGAATTCTAAGAGTATAAATTTCTTTTTTATTTCTGATGTTATATGATAACTCTGCAAAAAAATCTCCATTTGGATAGGTGTAGGTATTATTTAATTTCAGCCCCTTGATAAATTTAACTTTTTTATCCGTTTTCTTAATTCCATTTAGGTAATAATTATTTGAAATAAAATCCTTATCTAATATTAATAATTCATTTCCTGATATCTCAGCAATTTTAGAAACATTATAGCTTTCATCACCATTGACCTGAGCAATGACTTTACTTCTTCTTATTTCATATGTATTTCTCACATTTACCTGAGTTCTTCCAGATTGAATAGTAACTCTTAGCTTGGCATTTGCTATTAAATATATTGGATCAGTTTTAACGGGATCAAGATAATATCTTACTTCAGAAATTGTTTGAGAGAAAAATAAATTAGTAAAAAATAAAAATGAATAAATTAATATTTTATGCATTTTAACATTAATTAATTCTAGCTTCATTTACTAATTTATATCCGGTGTTAGAAAACATTTCATCTTCTGTAAATTCAAGAAAGAATCCAAATTTTGCACTATGTGTTAAGTCTTTTGAACCATTATTATTATTTTTTACTTTTAAACTAACAGAACTCATCATTTTTTTTAATTTTAATTTTAGATCTGTTACATTCAATTTCGTTTTATCTATTCTTTTTTTAATCCTTTTCATTTTCTTTTTTGAAACCTTCAAATTATTAATATCTATAATATTTTCGGTATTAGACCATCTTTTATACGCATCTTGTAATCCTCCACCTGTAAATGTTATAGTGTAGTAAATTGGTTTTGTTAAATTTACTTGAGATAGATATTTGTCTAAACTTGTTTCATCTCCGTTAATATATATTTTATCAAAATTATTTAAGCTAAAACTAAAATTAAAGTCTATAATATTTTTTTTCATAAATAGGGTTTCTCCGCCAGCTGAAATATTACCTCCATCCCCTTTTATTTCTCCAATCCAAACCCCCTGACCATCATATTCTTCATTTTTTTCTATAAGAAGCCTATTGTCTTTATTCAACATTAAAATAGAGTTATTATTTTCAGTTTCTGGAATTCCAAATTTATCAAATTTTAATTGACCGTTTAAACCAAAAGAATACCTAAATGGGTACCTTTTTCCGTAATATGAGTTAGTAGATACTTCACCATTTTCGCTTAGATATCCGTTATTTGTATCATATCCTGAATATCTATATACTGTATGGCTTAAGAATGGAATGAAAAAATTTCTATAATAATTTTTAAGTTTTCTAAGTCCTCCATTGTTTGCTATTACTTTTCCGTCATTAGTTGTAATTTTTACCTTACTAAATATATCCCTTAACCTCAGCAGAAAACCATTAATTGCAGTATATGAAGCTTCATTTCGGAAATAGTAGAAATCATTATTTACTAAAATCGGATATGTAGACTTACCAAGTTCTTCATAAGATGTTTTTTGTTTTTTCGTCATTGCAATTTTCTCAAGTGATGAAGAAAAGTAATCGATAAAGTTTAAAATATTTTCATTGTATTTTGTAGTAATTTCAAAATCAACTCTCCATTTTTTATTCCTTTCATTAATCTTAGGATTAGAAGATGTGAACTCAAACTCAATACTTCGTGCGTAAATTTCCTCCAAAACCTCAAGAATATTATTAATACTTTTTATTTCAGCTTCTTCATTTAATCTTTGAAGTCTAATTTTTGTGCTAAAAACATTAGTGTCAAAAATAATAGCATCACCTCCAGATTGAGTAACAAAGTTATTCAATCCTAATTTTGAAATTTTTGCAACTATAGTAACTGCATATCCAGATTCTATTTCAGATTCTGAAATAAGTTCATAATCATGAATTTCCCCGTTAGTAATAGCAACAATCTCATCCATAAACAACTTATCATTACTAATATTTGTTTTTGAAGAAATGAAACCTCCATATGTTTGTTCAAGAGCATTTCTAAGCGCATCGTTAATTGCATTATTTTTTGTAATGCCTGAACCAGTAGATGTTATGTTTATCGTTGAATTATTCTGTGTATATAAATTAATATATAGGCATAATAATACTATTAGAGATAGTCTGTTTTTCATGTTTATCGAATTAAAAAATATTGATTATTTCGGGATAAGGCACAAAAGTTTCAATTAAAAAATAGAGACTTTCTTTTACCATTATTGATACTGAAAATATTATAACTGCTAATAATAGAGCGATAGATCTATTATCTTTTTTGATCTCTGCAAATTCATCAATGTCCTTTGTCATCAGAGTAAATAGCTTTGTAGATATAAAAATTATTACAGAAATTGCAATTATAATTATAAATAAAAAGAGAAACGTATATTTAAATCCGTCAAAAATTATTGAACCTTGATAATCAGCTTGACTGCTTACCATTTTTAAAGAATTTAATATAGGTGATTTAATATCTGATATCAAATAAGCAACAGAAATTAAAATTGAAGATATTACTATTGAAAATGATAAGTTATTGTATAATTTTAATCCAAATTTCTTTGCGAAATACCTGCTTAATATTTTAAAAGTAAAGTATAATAATGTTACTCCAAGAACGATTGAAAATAAAAGTTCTACTAAAGCGTATGTAAAAATTTCTGATCCCATCTGATTAATTTATAAAATTATATTCCAATTTTCAAGTTTATTATATTTTGGGGGTATATTTCCAACTCTCCAACCTGAGTTAGTTGTTTCCCAAACATAATATTTTTTGCCTTTATATTTTTTATATTTTCCAGTTGCAGCTATTCTGATTCCTAGAATTGAATGTGCATATTGTTTACTATTCATAATTACCACATCATAGCCAATATTCTTCATCAAAGTATATAAAAACACTGTTCTTGTATCACAATCTCCTTTAAAATTTTTCATAAATTCCATGGGAGTATATATTCCAGCAAAAATATTTCCTTCACAATTTACTCCATTTTTAATCATGTTTTTAATGCTTTTATTTATTGATGCTTCTTTACAGCTTCTTCCAACTATTAAGCTATACGGAATGTATTGAACAAAACTTACAATTAGTTTTGCAAATTCGTCTGGATTTAAATCGTTTTCTCTTTTTAAGTTAAATAGCATTGAAGATATTAAGTTTAATTTATTATTATCTTCAATAGATAATTTTAAGTACAAGTCTGACCAAGACTTAGGGTCTAAATTATTTTTATTTTCAATAGAAGAAATATAATCTTCTTTATAAACTTTAACTGTGTCGCTATAACTTAATCTATCATAATCTTGCCATTCTGCAAATTTTGAAAATTTTGAAGTATTTTTTTCTGGAATTAGGTTTTCACTAAGAATTATTTCAATTTTTTCATCTTTTGAAAAAGTAAAAGAGTAGAATACAAGTGCCAAAGAAATAAGAAAACCAAGTGATATTTTTAAATTATCCATAAATTATGTAATCAGAAAGTTACCACTTTTAAAATCATTTATTAAATACACCTAACTTTTTTATTCAATAATTTCTACTTTATTTATGTATATATTATCAATTGGCCAATCTAAATTATCAGTGGGAGTATTTGCAATTTTATCAACAACATCCATTCCTTTAGTAACTTTTCCAAAAATTGTATAATCTCCGTCCAAATGATGTGCGCCATCTTTCTTTTGAACGATGAAGAATTCAAACGGAGATGCTAATTTATAAGGGTTATCAACCAAACTGCTTGGCATACTAACCATTCCTCTTTTGTGTTTATATCCTTTCTCTAGGTCATTAGGAAGTAAATATCTTCCAATTTTTTTTCTTTTTCTTGTAATTT
>CABWYN010000026.1 GCA_902509675.1 uncultured Bacteroidota bacterium
TTTTTAATTCCTCAGTTTGATCATCAACTTGTTCATCTTTATCAAGTTTCTCATCTTTCTTTTTTTTGAAAATAGAAAATAGTTTTTTAAAGAAGCTCATATTATGAATTAATGAATTATGTTATAAATATATGATAATTCAATATTATTAGATAAAAAAATAAAATAGGGAACTTTAAAGTAAATATTATTTACTTAGAAACTCATTAACCTTTTCCTGTGGAAGTATAGATTCAACAAAGGAGTAAGCACCTGACTTGGGAGATTTTACCATTTTAATCGCTTTGGTAAGTCTTTTTGATTTAGATTGTAGTGATGCAACAGCTTTTTTTGCCATAATTCAATATTTACTTAATTTCTTTGTGGACAGTCATTTTCTTAAGGATAGGATTAAATTTTTTTAATTCAATTCTATCTGGTGTATTTTTTTTATTCTTGGTAGTGATATACCTCGATGTGCCGGGTTTACCGCTGTTTTTGTGTTCTGTACACTCTAAAATTACCTGAACTCTATTTCCTTTCTTTGCCATTTAAAATTATTTTAAAAAACCCTTTAGCTTAGCATCTTTTAAAGCTGCTTTAATACCAATTTTATTAACGGTTTTCAATGCTGATGTGGTAATCTTTAGTGTGATCCACTTATCATCTTCAGGGATATAAAAACGCTTTTTAATAAGATTAGTATTAAACTTACGTTTAGTTCTGTTAAGTGACTTAGAAACATTATTCCCAACCATTCTCTTTTTTCCAGTAAGTTCACATACTCTTGCCATAGTAAAGTTTTCTCAGTAAAACATATAATTTCAGCCGCGAATTTACAATTTTTTTATTATTCGCAAGATAAATTTTAGAATTTTTATAAAATATTATTTAGCAATGATATTGCCTGATCTACAGTTGAAATAATATTCTCATTTCTTTCACCGTTAAAATAACATTCCTTTTCAAAAAATTTATCTTTTACTCTGACTGAGATAAAAATTCTACCAGTGACATCATTTGGGTTAGCCAAAATAGGTCCTGCATTTCCTGTAGTTGAAATAGAAATATCAGAATTAAACAAATCTTTAACCTTTAAGGACATTTCATTTGCAATCTCTTGGCTTACTACTCCATACAATTTAATTTTTTTTGAATCAATTTTCAAAATGTCAATTTTTGAATGTGTTGAATAAGTAACTATACCTCCTAAAAAAAAATCTGAAGCTCCAGCTTGAGAAACAAAAGCAGCAGCCAATTGCCCTCCCGTACAGCTTTCTGCAACAGAAATTGACATATTAGAATCTTTAATTTTTTTTATTAAAAGCTGTTTGGTATTCAAATTATTTAATTTTTAAATCAAAGATTTTATCTCTTTCAATAAAACCTTCAAGATTATCTCCAATCGATACTTTACCTACTCCAGCTGGTGTCCCAGTAAAAATTACATCACCAATTTTTAATGTAAAATACCTGGAAATGTATGAAATTAATTCGTCTATTTTCCATAACATTAATTTTGAATTTGAATCTTGCACGGTTTTTCCGTTTTTGACCAGGTTAAAATTAATATTATCTATGTTATCAAATTTAGATTTTTCTGTCCATTCACTGATAAAACATGATCCGTCAAAAGCTTTTGACTTTTCCCAAGGAAGACCCTTGCTTTTTAGATCAGCTTGCAAATCCCTAGCTGTAAAATCTACACCCAGACCAATAAAATCATAATATTTATGACTAAATTTTTGCTGAATATGTTTGCCAATTCTTGAAATCTTTACAGTAATCTCAAGTTCGTAGTGAATATCTTGTGAAAAATCAGGAATAAAAAAAGGTTTGTTTTTTAAAATAATCGCTGAATCCGGTTTTAAAAATAAAACAGGATTTTTTGGCTTAGAATTATCAAGCTCTTTTATGTGATCAGTATAATTCCTACCAACACAAATTATTTTCATTATAATTAAATTTCTCTATTAGAATTCCAATTTTCAAGGTATTCCTTAACAGCCTTGATAAACTTACTTCCCAATGCACCATTTACAACCCTATGATCATAAGAATGAGATATTATCATTTTTTTTCTAATACCTATATAATCGCCTTCGTCAGTTTCGATAACACTTGGCATTTTTCGAATTGCTCCAAAAGCTAGAATACCAACTTGTGGCTGATTAATTATTGGGGTTCCCATGATACTTCCAAAAACACCAACATTAGTTACCGTATATGTTCCGCCAGCTATATCGTCAGGCTTAAGGCTGTTGTTTCGTGCCCTTGACGCCAAATCATTGACTGTTTTAGCCATACCAACCAGATTTAATTGGTCTGCATTCTTTATCACAGGGACTATTAAATTACCATCGGACAAAGCAGTAGCCATTCCAATATTAATTTTTTTCTTTAATATAATTTTATCATTATTCACCGAGATATTCATCATAGGATACTGTCTTAAAGCTACAGCAACAGCCTCAATAAAAATCGGAGTAAAAGTAAACTTTTGACCCTCCCTAGTTTCAAATCCTGATTTAACTCTGCTTCTCCAATTATCAATATTTGTTACATCAACCTCGATGAAAGATTGAACGTGTGCTGATGTCTTTACGGATTCGGTCATATGATTTGAAATGAGTTTACCCATCTTTGTCATTTCAATAACTTCATCACTAAAGTCTGAAATTTTTAGCTTTTCATATGTGGGGGGATCAATTTTAGAATCTAATGATTTTTGAACTACAACATTTCTGTTCGAAAGAAAGTTTAATATATCAGTTTTTGTAATTCTATTATTTTTTCCTGATCCTTTAATATTTGAAAGTTCATCTTTGGAAATATTTTCTTTTTTGACAATGTTTTTAACAAGTGGAGACAAAAAACCTGCTTCTGAATTTATTTCAGGTTCAATTTCAGGCATAATTTCGTTTAGTGAATCCTCAATTTCTGAAACGGTTTCTAAAGAAGGAATTTCGGTTTCATATATATTGTCATCTTTTGGATTATTCGTCTCATTATCATCAACGATTGAATCTTTAACAACAGGATCTTCGATTTCATCAGTCTCAATAATAGCTATCGTTTGCCCAACTTCAACAACATCGTCTACATTAAAACACTTCTCAACTAAAACACCTTTTTTTTCAGATGGAACTTCAGAGTCAACTTTGTCTGTAGCAATTTCTACCACAGCCTCGTCAAATTGAATCTCATCACCGACCTCTTTAAGCCAGGTGGTGATCGTAGCCTCAGCTACACTTTCACCCATTTTTGGTAATTTTAATTCAAATCTAGACATCAAAAATAAATATTGATAATATCTTCAAAATTAGTGAAAATAGTCCAATTCATTATTTATAAAATTGTAAAATCATAAAAAAACTACTTTACCTTTTTTATTCATTCCTGCAGATTCAATTAAGTATGTATATTCATTGTTTAAAAAACAAAAATTAATATTATTGGATAATTTTTTTGAATTTATAATTTCTATTATTTGATTAAAATTTAAATAATTTAAATCTAAGATTACTCTGCAATCATTTACACTAAAATCAAACTTTTTAGAAAGAATAATATCCTCATATTTATTGAAAAGACAATCTTTTAGCTTGTCACTTATCAAAAAAGTTTTTTTATAATTTTTTTTGTGTAGTTCTGGTTTACGGGATAAACTCTTTACGAGTATTATACATCTTAAAAAGATTTTAACCGAAAGTAAACCTAGTTTGGAGGGTGAAAAAATATTATTATAATAAATCTGCATTGCTCCATAAAAATTACGTAGATATCCAATATCATTTTTTGTACTTTCACCTTTAAAATGGATTAAAGAAATTCTTCCATCATAATAGTTTTCGTAACCAAAAGACAAAGACTTTTGAGACAACTCAATATCCTCACCATACATGAAATAATCTTCGTTAAAACAATTGATTTTATTAAAAATTTTCTTCTCTATTAACATATTTGCGCCGCACAAAACATCAACTTTTCCAAAACCTAGTTCATCCAGGTCAGAATGATAATTATTTTTAAATCCAAATATTTTTTTTAGAACTATACTTATAGTTGGGGAGTTTCTTTTACTTTCTTTCAGAAAATGTCCGGTTGCATCAATCATTCTAAATCCTAAGATTCCCATATTTTTGTACTCCTTATTTTTTAAAAAAAGATCAAACAAATTATCAGGAATTATAGTGTCGGGATTTAAAAAAAATAAAAAATCACCTTTTGCTGATTTAGCAGCGATATTATTGGCTTTTGAAAAGCCTAAGTTTTGATCGCTGTCAATAAATAAAATTTTATGATTTCTGGATTTTATATAATCCTTTGTACCATCGCTAGAATTATTATCGAATACAATTATTTCCCCGTCAATATTTTTTAGGGCCAAGGTTACACTTTGCAAACATAAATCTAGATATACTTTACAGTTGAAACTGATTATAATTACGGATAATTTCAATTTTAATTCTTTAAAGAGTTTTCAAAGGGTATCCTGTCCGTGATACTCCTTCCAAGAGTTACTTCATCGGTATATTCCAAATCATCACCAATTGAAATACCTCTTGCAATTGTAGATGTTACTACATTATACTCTGAAATTTTTCTGAAAATATAAAAATTTGTTGTGTCACCTTCCATCGTACTACTTAACGCAAAAATCACCTCTCTTATTTTGTTGTTTTTAACTTTTTCAACTAGTGAATCAATATTTATATCATCAGGACCAATCCCGTCTAAAGGAGAAATTTTACCACCCAGTACATGGTAAAGCCCGTTGAAAGAACTTGTTTTTTCAATTGCCATCACATCTCTGATATCCTCAACAACACAAATAATATTCTGATCTCTCCTTGGATTTGAACAAATTTCACAATTATCCGAATCAGAAATATTATGACAATTATCACAAAAATTAACCTTTAATCTCATTTCTGAAATAGCACTTGCTAAATTCAAAGATTGAGATTCTGATTGTTTTAAAAGATGTAATACTAACCTCAAAGCAGTTTTTTTACCTATTCCAGGTAAATTTGATATTTCATTTACTGCGGTTTCAATAAGCTTTGAAGAAAATTCCATTCAACAAATTTACAACTTTTACAAGGTTACTAATATCCAAATCACATACTTTTATTAAAAAACTATCAAAATAATAATTAACTTAGTTTTATTAAATCTAAGCATGAATTCTACCCTAATAATTTCAGTAATTATCTGCTATTTTTTATTGCTTTATTTGATTTCTTATTTAACGGGTAAAGACGACAGTAATTCGGTTTTTTTTAAGGCTGGAAAGAACTCAAAATGGTATGTAGTTGCATTTGGAATGGTAGGCGCATCCCTTTCTGGTGTAACATTTATTTCTGTTCCTGGATGGATTGAGGGGTCTCAATTTAGTTATCTCCAAGTAGTTTTAGGTTATTTTGTCGGATATGTTATTGTTTGTTATGTATTATTACCTGTTTACTATCGATTAAATGTAACATCAATTTATGAATTTTTAAACCTCAGATTTGGAAGACCAGCTCACCTTACTGGAGCATTTTATTTTTTTATTTCAAGATTATTAGGCGCATCTTTCAGGTTGTTCTTAGTTGCTATTGTTTTACAAAAATTTGTTTTTGACAATTGGAGTATTCCTTTCCCTGTTACGGTAGGTATTTCAATAAGTTTAATATGGATTTATACTTATAAAGGAGGAATTAATACAATAGTGTGGACCGATACATTACAAACTTTTTTCATGATTTTAGCCGTACTAATTTCTATAATTCTAATTCTTAACAGTGTTGAGCTCAGTTTATCTGAATACATTGTTTCTGACGAGTTCAAAAAATATAATAAAATTTTTTTCGTAGAGGATATTAATCAAAGAAACCACTTTTTGAAATCATTCATTGGTGGAATATTTGTGACAATTTGTATGACAGGACTAGATCAAGATATGATGCAAAAGAATTTAACATGTAAATCGATTGATGATGCACAAAAAAACATGTTAAGTTTTAGTGTTGTTTTGGTCATAGTTACCACATTATTCATGTTTTTAGGAGCACTTTTATTCACCTACAAATCTGAAAACTTAATATCAATTCCAACAATGAATGATAAAATTAGAACTGACCTGCTTTTTCCTGAAATAGCATTGAATAGTGAATTAGGTCTATTTTTAGGAGTTAGCTTTTTATTGGGATTGATCGCAGCTGCATACAGTAGCGCAGATAGTGCTCTTACTTCACTCACTACCTCATTTTGCGTTGATTTCCTAGGGATGAAAGAAGATCAAATAAAAAATAAGAGAACAAGAAAAAATGTACATATTTTAATGAGTTTTTTACTATTAGTTACAATAATTTTATTCAAGTATACTTTATCAAATAACGTAATCGACAGCTTATTAACTGTCGCATCTTACACATACGGACCATTATTAGGACTTTTTTCATTTGGACTATTTACAAAAAGAAAGTTAAACGGAAATATGATTTACCTTGTAGTAATTTTAGCCCCTATTTTCACTTATTTAATCAATATTAGCCCAACCTTGTTCGCATATCTTAATCATGAAATTATTTTAGGATGTAAATTAAAAACCTGGATATGTGCAAGTGATTATGCAATTCAAAATTTTTATATTTTTGGATATGAGCTACTACCAATTAACGGTTTAATCACACTAATTGGATTGTATTTTATCTCTAAAAAATAAGATCTAAAACGATATTTAATCATTTTTATGTCAAATTGTCATAATTAAGAATTTGGCATTTTAATTGAGTCATCATTATAAATAAAAAAATATTAAAATGAAAAAAGGTAATATTAATGTTTCAGTAGAAAATATTTTCCCACTAATAAAAAAGTTTTTATACAGTGATCATGAAATATTCTTAAGAGAACTAATCAGTAATGCTACTGATGCAACACTCAAACTAAAACATATTGTTAGCATTGGAAAAGAAAAGTTAGAGATTGGTGAACCCATTATTGAAGTAAAGGCGGATAAAAAAGGTAAAAAACTTCATATAATAGACCAAGGAATTGGAATGACGGCAGAAGAAATTGAAAAATATATTAATGAAGTTGCTTTCTCTGGGGCTGAAGAATTTTTGGAGAAATATAAAGACACAGCTAAGGATTCAGGCATCATAGGACATTTTGGTCTTGGTTTCTATTCTGCTTTTATGGTCGCTAACAAGGTTGAAATAATATCAAAATCTTACAAGAATGAACCTTCTGCTCATTGGTCATGTGATGGATCTCCTAATTACACGTTGAAAAAAGGAAATAAAAAAGATAGAGGGACTGAAATTATCCTTCACATTGATAAAGATTCAAAGGAGTTTTTAGAAGACAGTAAAATCTCTGATTTACTGGTTAAATATAACAAGTTTATGCCTGTTCCTATCAAATTTGGAACTAAAGAAGAAAATTTACCGCTTGAAAAGGATGCAAAGGATGGAGAGAAACCAAAAACAAAAACTGTAGATAACATTATAAATAATCCAAGTCCTGCATGGACCAAGCAACCAAAGGATTTAAAAGAAGAAGATTACAAATCTTTTTACAGAGAATTATATCCAATGCAGTTTGAGGACCCATTATTTAATATTCATTTAAATGTCGATTACCCTTTTAATCTTACAGGTATTTTATATTTCCCAAAGTTGACAAATGATGTAAATATTCAAAAGGATAAAATTCAACTATATCAAAACCAAGTATTTGTAACGGATAATGTTGAAGGAATCGTACCAGAATTTTTAACATTGTTGAGGGGAGTTATTGACTCACCTGATATTCCTCTTAATGTTTCCAGGTCATACTTACAAGCTGACGGTGCTGTTAAAAAAATCTCAGCATACATAACCAGAAAAGTAGCTGATAAACTTAGCAGCTTATTTAAGAAGGACAGAGAAGGATTTGAAAAAAAATGGAATGACATTAAATTAGTTATTGAATATGGAATGTTGAGCGAGGAAAAGTTTTTTGAAAAATCAGAAAAATTTGCCTTATACCCATCCGTTGATGACGAATTTTATACATATGAAGAATTATATAATAAGATTAAAGCTAAACAAACAGGTAAAGACGATAAGCTAGTAATTCTATATGCCTCTGATAAACAAGCCCAACACAGCTATATTCAAAATGCAAAAAATAAAGGTTACGAAGTTTTATTACTAGATTCTCCGATTGTTAGTCATCTAATACAAAAACTAGAATCGTCGAAGGAAAAAATTCAATTTTCCAGAGTTGATTCAGACCATATTGATAATCTGATTAATAAAAATGAAAATAAAGTATCAAAACTTGACGATGATCAGAAAAAGCAATTAGAAGAATCGGTAAAATCAATTATTTCTGATGATAAATTTGTAATAAAGCTAGAATCAATGGATTCAAATGAAAATCCATTTATCATTACTAATCCCGAGTTTATGAGAAGGATGAAAGAGATGCAACAAAGTGGCGGTGGCGGTATGTTTGGAGCAGGAAATATGCCTGAAATGTTTAATCTAGTTATAAATACTAATTCCGAATTGATCTCAGAAATAGTAAATACTAAAACTAAGAAAAAACAAGAAAGATTGATAAATCAAAGTCTTGATCTTGCTAAATTATCCCACGGACTTCTTAAAGGTGAAGATTTGACCAATTTTATCAAAAGAAGTTTTGAGATAATTAAATAAATAATCAATTAGATGCCCCGCTAACTTGGGGCATTTTTTTTTATATATCTTTAGCGGCGCATAATTGGCCTTGTTTTTGATCTTTAAACAATATTAACTGATCAATAAACGACACTAATATTTAATGATTTTGAAAAATACTTTTAAGTTTTTGTTATTAATAATAATACTACTTTCGAGTAATAATTTAATTTCACAATACAGTAAAAGTCACTATATACCTCCGATAACTACAACCGGTAATGGTGCAGCGAATCCGCTAGAACAATACTTGTATATTTCCACACCTAGTGAAACACCAGTTAATGTAATCATTAAACCTCTTGGAGGTACTGAAATAATTGGAACTACCTCAAATAGTGATCCATGGGCATATTATATTGGTACAGGTGATAATACTAATCTGATAATAACGACCAATCAGCTAAATGGTGATACTTTTGATGATAAAGGATATGTTATCGAAGCAGAAGATTTGGTTTATGCATCAGCAAGATTATTCACCGGAAGTAATTATCAAGCTGGATCCCTTGTAAGTAAAGGAACCTCAGCTTTAGGAACCGAATTTAGAGCTGGATCTTTTGAAAATGCTGGTAATCTTACTGGAGGTACCCCTTCAAATTATTTAAATTTTATCACTGTTTTAGCCACTCAGGACAATACAGAAATAAATTTTTCAGAATTTGGAAATGGAGTAACAATTTTAAATAATGTGCCGACTGAAAATATTATTCTTAATAATGGAGAATCTTACTCTGTTGCAATATCTCCTTATCCAACTTCGACAAATTCAGCAAATGCAACAGGTCTTATTGGTGCTTTAGTTGAATCTAACAAACCCATTGCTGTCAATTCTGGATCTTTTACTGGAAGTAACTCAAATTATAATGAAGGTGGAGGACAAGATGTGGGGATTGATCAAGTTGCACCAGCAAATATTATTGGTGATGAATATATTTTTGTCAGAGGGTTAGGTCCTGATGAAGTAGAAAGACCTTTGATTGTTGCTCACGAAGATAATACTGAAATTTATGTCAATGGAAATCTTCAAACCACAATTAACTCAGGAGAATATTACTCAATCCCCTCAACATTTTTCGGGGTCAGCTATTCAAATACAGTTTATGACGGTTTTGACAATGTAAATAACGACGGGTATCCAGAAACTGTTAATGGGGTTTCAGTTGATCCCACGTTAAATGAAGATGATCAACCTCCAACAAATGAATCAAGTAACATGTATGTTAATACGTCAAAACCTGTTTTTGCCTATCAGGTAATAGGTGGCATTCGTCCAGGTTCACAGGGTGCATTTGGAATTACAAATGGGGTTGCTAACGTAGGTCTTTTTTATGTGCCGCCCATTAATTGTAAAACACCAAAAAGTGTTAATAATATTCCCGATGTAAGTCAGATTGGAGACGAAATTTTCGGTGGTATTATAACAATTGTAACCGAGTCTGGTGCAGAAGTTACCATTAATGGTAATCCGATTGCAGCATATGGTGCAATTCCACAAACTGTTTTAGCAAATCCAATTTATGAATCGTATACGATTGAAGGGTTAATCGGAAATGTAAGTATTGAATCAACCGCTCAAGTATATGTAGCAACTTTCGGAGCATATGAATATGCGACTTTTGGTGGGTACTATTCCGGTTTTGAATTCAGGCCTGAAATTATTTTGGAAACACTAACAAACGAAGAGCAAAGCTGTATACCAAATCTTAATTTAAGTTTAAGTAGTATTTCTAGCTACGATCAATACCAATGGTTTTATAATGGGGAAGAAATTAACGGAGCTAACTCAAATTCTTATACCCCAGATACCCCAGGATATTATCAGATTTCTGGTGTAATTGATAATTGTGATGGATCACTGCTTTCAAATAATATTCCAGTTAGTGCCTGTCCTAATGACTATGACGGGGATGGAGTAAATGATAATATAGATGTTGATAATGACAATGATGGATTATTAGACTGTTTTGAATCAAAGGGAGATCAAGATTTAAATATCTTAGAATCAGGTGGTAATATTGAAAATATTGGAAACTATGATTTTTCAATTGATGAGAGTCCAAACTCAGTAAATCCAGATAATTGGAGTTCTTTTGACGGAGGTTTTTCAATTTTAACAGATCCTAATTACATTGATGAAAATGCTGAAGAACAAGCTGGATATACCAAAACAAACATAACTTTTGAAAATGAAGTTAGCCTAGAGTTTTATTATGATATTCCTGAAGGAATAAATTTATCAATGGATAACCCTTTGTTATATAATATGTCTAATAACGAATGGTTTGCATTAGTTGTACCATTTGATAAAACGATTACATTACTAGATCCAAATGATGAGTTACTGATAGATTCAAATTTTGATGGAATCTTCGAAAGTGGCATCACCGAGATATCTAACTTTAATATTAGATTTAAGGCAAAAGATCCGTCTTCCAGTTCAACACCTACAGGTTCATTTAGTTTCAAGACCCATCTGACTAATAATTTTCAATTTGAACATTATAATTTGAGCCCAGAGGTTGAAGGAATTTCATTTAGAGTCAGAGCTACATGCGTACCTATTGACAGTGATGGAGACGGAATAGTTGATGCCAGAGATTACGATAGTGATAATGATGGAATATTGGATATTATTGAAGCTGGAGGTAATAATTACAACCCTATTTTAAATATAGATTCTAATAATGACGGATATGACGATGTATTTGGAGAAGATTTTAACCCAAGTGATTTTGACGAGGACGGAGTACTGGATTATTTAGATTTAGATTCAGATAATGATGGGATATTTGACCTGCATGAATCTGGAGCTTTAAGTTTTGTAAATGATGATGATCTTGACGGTATCATCGATAATATAGTTGTTGGAAATAATGGGTTAAGCAATTTGGCTGAGAATACCATTGACTCTGGAGTTTTAAATTATATAATTACAAATTCGAGTGAAGATAGTTTCTTTAATTATATTAATATTGACTCTGACACAGATGGGTGTTTTGATGTAGTCGAGGCAGGTTACACCGATCAAAATAACGACGGAATTTTAGGTGAAAACCCTATAACAATTAATGAAATATCTGGAATCATAACCAGTGGAATTGACGGCTATTCTCAACCCGTTAACGATGATTACTTAATTAATGCACCTATTACAATTGATACACAACCAGAGCAAGAAATTATAGTCTGTGAAGATGATTTAATCCAAATCTCTGTTGAATCAACTACAATTGACACTTACCAATGGGAATCTTCAGCTGACGGATTAGATTGGGTCATTTTAATTGATAATGAACTGTACTCAGGAACTGATTCTAATACGTTAACCATTAATAATATAACTACAGACCTTGATAATTTTAAATTTAGAGTATTAGTTGATAGAGATGGATACGGTTGTATTATTTACTCAGATGAATCATTAATTTTTGTCAATCCATTACCTGAAATTATTATACCTAATCCCATTGAAGAGTGTGATGATGATTATGACGGTATTGTGTCATTCTTTGATCTTTCTGAGCGAACCGAAGAAGTATTAAACGGTCAAACAGGTATCGATGTTACTTACCACGAAACACTTGAAGAAGCAGAAAACGGTGAAAATGCAATTACGGATCTTTATACCAATACAACCGCTGATCTTCAAACCATATTTATAAGATTAGAGAATATTGAAACAGCTTGTTCTTCTACTACAACATTAGATCTTGTTGTTAATCCAATACCTACGGTACTTGTTCCACCGGTCTATGAAGTGTGTGATGCTGATTATGACGGAATAACTTCATTTGACCTAACGTTCTTGGATGAAACCATTTTAGATGGTCAAACGGACATTAGTGTTACTTACTATGAAACACAGGAAGACGCAGACGCAGCTACCAATGTTCTTCCTTCTGAATACGAAAACAGTGTCGCTTTCGAACAAACTCTTTTTGTTCGTCTTGAAGATGATATAACAGGATGTTATTCTACTACTATTCAAGATATCATAATCAATACGCCTGGGGTTATTGAAGTGGAAGATTATCCACTGTGTGATTACACGAACTCTGGAGATTTAATTGAAGTCTTTGACATTACTAGTAAAGACGAAGAAATTATCAATGGACAAGATGTTACCTTAACATACTACAATTCTTTGGAGGATGCACAAGCAAATGTGAATGCACTTACTGTAGAAGCATTATCAAGTTATTCAAATGACGATTCTACCAGTGAAACAATCTTTATAAGATTAGAGCAAAATGTTACAGGATGTTTAAGCTTTGGTTCTTTTGACATCATTGTTAATCCCCTACCAAATGTTATTGAGAATACAGATCTGGTACAATGTGATATTGATGATGTACAGGACGGTATTTCTATTTACAACTTAGAAGAAGCTGCAGAAAATATTGTCATTGGAGATGATCCTGAAAACTATGTGCTTACCTTCCACTTATCTCAAGAAGACTTGGAGGCAGGAATCAATGCCATTGAAAACCCTACCGCTTATGTAAATGAAACTCCTTTGCAAAATATTTACTGCAGAGTGGAAAACATAAATACAACTTGTTTCACCACCTCTTATTTCTATCTAGAAACTATTTTCAATCCAATTCCTGAGGATGCTGGATTAATAGTTTGTGATAATAGCGAAGGAAATGGAAATGATTACGATGGACTAGGACTATTCACACTAAGTGATGCAGATGAATACGTATTATCATTAATAGTTGCCAATCCAAACAATGACATCACAGATGCAAGTCAATTAACCATTGCATATTATGCAAACGAAGAAGATGCACTACTGGAATTAAATCAGTTACCAAATGAATACACAAGTGAGGTGCCAGATTTGCAGCAGGTATATTTAAGGGTTGAAAGAGATAATGACTGCTTTGGGATTAATTCTATGACACTACAAGTATTACCCGTACCCGAATATAATGAAATTCCAGATGAGATTTTGTGTACTGATACACCCGGTACGATAGAAATTAATCTTTCTGATTATAATGCTCAGGTATTAGGAACCCAACCTCCTGAAGGATTTATAATTACATATCATCTTACTCAAGCAGATGCTGATTCTGGTGAAAATGCATTAGAGAGTCCATACACAGTTGTTGATCAAGTAACTTTATTTACCCGTGTTGAAGTTGACAATAGTGATCCATTTACTGTAGGATGTTTTATCTCTAACATTAACTTTTCATTAATGGTTGAACCAAAACCCGTATTTACACCTCCTACTCCATTAATTGTTTGTGATGATGATGAAATAGATGGGTTAACGATCATTGATATTTCCGTGAAAACAGAAGGTATTATGGCCGGGATAATAGAAAATATTGTTACCTATCATGAAACAGAGGAAGATATGCATGAAGGAATCAATGCAATTGAAGATACAGAAGCCTATACAAATATCTCTAATCCACAAACACTATATGTAAGGATTGAAGATGATATGACCCCTACAACTGGGTGTTATTCTGATACTACTTTAGAATTAATTATACAGCTTCCACCGGATGTAAGCAATCCTTCTAGCCTAGAATACTGTGATGCAGATGCAGACGGATTTGGGTTATTTGACCTTACGGATGCTGATGAAGAAATTGCAAATGGACTTCCTAATTTATTAATTAGCTACCA
>CABWYN010000027.1 GCA_902509675.1 uncultured Bacteroidota bacterium
ATTCTTGGAAGAAAAGTATTAAGTACTTTTCTTAGCAATAATATGAATACTCAAACTATTTCAACACTTGGAATGGCATCTGGTATTTATGTGATTGAATTAGAGTCAGGAAATGACAGGTTAACTAAGAAACTTATAATACAATAGATATGAAGAAGACAGGTATTACTAGAAAACAAGCGATAAAGAAAATGGGTAAATACGCAGCGTTAACTGCTATTGGAACATTCACTATCTTAAATCCTAAAAAGGCTCAGGCTCAATCTGTTGCGCCTAATCCTGGTGGATGGTAGAACTTTATTAGCCTATTTACAATAAATACAGTAGATAGCTCATAAGAAAAATTATTTTCTTATGAGCTATTCTTATTTTATGGCATGTGTTTTGATCTATATTATAGGTGAAAAGCAACTATTATATCTTTATTTCTATTTCATTGCTATTGTTTTCCTGTAAAGGTCCAGACAAAAACAATATTGATATCATAAGCTTTGATGAGTTATACAAAACAATTGATTTATCATCAAACGATACATATGTCATTAATTTTTGGGCTACCTGGTGTAGTCCCTGCGTTAAGGAATTACCTTATTTTGAATTTGTTAACGACACATACACTGATAAAAACGTAAAAGTACTACTAGTAAGTTTAGATTTTCCTTCCCAAGTCGAATCAAAACTAAAACCTTATATTTTTACCAAAAACTTAAAGTCAAAGGTGATTCTATTGGATGATCCCAATTTAAATAAATGGGTGCCACAGGTTTCCGCTAAATGGGATGGTGGAATTCCTGCCACCTTAATAGTTAATAAGTCTAATTATAATTTTTACCCAAACCCTTTTGATCAAGAATCACTAGTTAATGAGATTAACAAGGTTTTAGAATAATTTTTTTATATTTAATCTGATGGATTTAGAACAAGAAATTTGGAAAAATAAATTAGATAGTGACTCCAACTCTGTTACATTAGACGTAAGAACACCAGATGAGTTTAATACCTCGAGTATTCCAAATTCAATTAACATTGATTTTTATAATCCTCAAGTATTTATGGAAGAGGTCCAAAAGTTAGATAAAGAAGTAACTTATTTTGTTTACTGCAGAACAGGTGTTAGAAGTGCTAATTCCTGTCTTTTGATGAAGGAGCTAGGTTTCAGTAAGACTTATAATTTGATCGGAGGAATTGTTGATTGGAATGGTGAAATAATAACTTAATTATGATGCCTAGATTTGCTTTTATATTGCTCTTATTTCTAAATAGTTGCAATAGTACTAACTCTGATAATATCAAATATATTTCTACTTCTGATTATATCCTGTCCCTATCCGAAGATGCAGAGCTTATTGATGTGCGAACCCCTACCGAGTTTGACTCAGGACATATACAAGATGCTGTAAATATTGATTTTTTTTCAGAATCTTTTCAGTCTGATATTTTATCTCTTAATAAAGATTCAAAAATCATATTATATTGTAGAACAAATAACAGAAGCTCAAAATCTGCTGATTTGTTAAAAAATAATGGCTTTAAAGATATTAGTGTAATTATGGGAGGTGTTTCAGAGTGGGTTAAAAATGGAAACGATATAGTTTATCCAAAATCAGATTAATTTTTCCACAAAGGAGTGGGGTAACGACCCTTATTACTATACATTTTTAGTTTTTCAACACTTTCTTTTTTGTCCTGAGCATATGTTACTCCAAACCATCCTGACATCGAATCAACAACGTCAATTGAAATTTTATTCTTTTTTAAAAGTTTTTGAGCTGCAAAAGGCAGATAGATTTCATCCTTTTCTGTATTTTTAAGCTCGTTCATTGTTTCTTTGATGTAAAGGTCTAAATAGGCAAAAAAGTTACTTCTACATAGCCAAAAATTCATTGAAACATAATCATCTTCGTTTAATACGTTCCCGCTATCAAAATCCTTAACGGTTTCTCCTGACTTTTCGATTTTAAGATGCTCATTTATTGATGTTAGTTTGCCATTTAAAACCTTACAAACTCCTCTAGAAACAGATCCAAAAGCTGAGAGAGTATTTTTAAGTTTATAACTTACCAAACCATAATTGTTTTGATCTCTAGATGAATTAAAAAAGTTTGCTGCATTTTTAAAAGCCTTAGCCCCGTAGTAATCGTCTGCATTGATTATTGCAAAATCGTCAGAAATAAAATCTTTTGCACACCATACAGCATGTGCTGTACCCCATGGCTTTTCTCTTTTTGGATCAGCAGTCATTCCAAGCGGTAGGTTAGTGGTTTCTTGAATAACTACATCAATTTTAACAGAACTGTCAATTCTTTGCCTTAAATAATTATTTAAAAATTCTTTATTCTCTTTTCTAGTTATTAAAACAATGTGGTTAAAGCCACTTTGTATTGCGTCGTATATGCTAAATTCCATTAAGAATTCACCTGACGGGCCTAATTCATCAAATTGTTTCAATTTTCCGTATCTACTACCACTACCTGCAGCCATTATTAATAATACCATTACTTAATTATTTTATTTATCATTTCAATCATTATACTGTTGTTGCTGTAGGTTAAATCATAAAATTTAGTAGACTTTACCCAATTGATAAAGCACCTAGCATGTTTTTTATTTTTTGAGATCCACGAGTCAGGGAGAATATTATTTAACGCTTTTCCCTTGTTAACTTCAACAATCTCATTTGGTAAATTTTGTGCAAATTTAACATTAAATACAATATTACAAACACTGGATAGGGGTGTTTTATTTATGTTAGGGGGAAGATATTTTACATTTCCTTTAATGTCACTTATATAGTATTCTTTTAGATCATTAAAATTATTGTAGAGTTTTGATGCTGATTGGTAAAACCCTTCTTTAACCGAAATAGCTGAAGGAAAATTATAATGCAATCCTTCTGAGGACATTGGACTAAAATCATCTGCAATTAATGAAAAATCATTTGCCATTAATAGTGTACTTAAGGAGCTTTTACCAGAGCCAGATTCCCCAGTTAACATTATGGATTTATTGTCTTTAAAAAGTGTAGATCCATGAAATACACAGGACCAATCTTGATCATTTTTATTATGAAAAAATGAGGTTAGCTCCATTGAAACTTTACCTTGAAATTCATGCATTTCATTGAATTGCCAACTCCCTATAATTAGATCTTCCTTGAACAGGAATATTGTTTTATCAACAAGAAATACTTTAAATGTGACCTCTTCCTTCTTATCGGAGCTTAAGTGAGAAAACTTAGGGTCAATAAGCTGTTTTAAATTTTTATTTTCATATTCGATTTTAGCAACCCTATCGTTAAAACAAATCTTCGTATAATGTTCAGAATTAAAATTTTTTAGATCATTTTTTTTTACTTCTTTACTTTTTATAGCCTTATTACAATCTAAAATCAGATTATTTATTTCATCCTGAATTGATTCATTACTATGTTTTTTAAGGGTTTTTATTGATTTACCGTCTAACGGATATTTGGTAGGGGTCAGTTTGTTTAAAAGCATGTTATTTATAACATCATTAACAACAATATATTTGTTCGATTTTTCAAACCAAATAATATGGGTGTCAAGATCAATTTTTTCAGAAATAAATACCGGAGATGATATTTTCATTTTTTAAAATAAAAATAGAATATAAAAAAACCCTCACAAGTGAGGGTTTTTTATAATAATATTAAATACATTTTACTTTCCTTTTAGGAATGGAAGTCCAGTTTTAGTATTTTCTACAACAGATTTACCAGCTGGTATATCGCACGCATTAGATTTAGCCTCTTTTGCGAAGTAATAAATAGTTTGGTTTCTTCCTCCTTTTAATACTACATCTTTAGAATGTAAGAAGTAAGTTTTTCCTTTACTGTTTTGGTGTGAATAACCCATGTCTTTTAGTTTTTAAATTATTAATACTTAAATATAGAGTATTTTTTTTCAAAAAAGAAGTTTTTACTCATATAAATCTCAATTTTGTTAACAATTATAAAAAAATAGCTAATAAAACTCTACTCTGTTAGCGTTTTTAGAAAATTGACGTAATCAATTTAATTTCAAATTGTAAAAGTTATTTACCCTAAGTTTTGCATTCTCTGAAATGTCTTTCCAAAATAAGTTTACATCACCAAAATGGTAATTTTTAATAAGCCTTAAAGCTATACCTCCCTCTATTCCAACAGGGACTGAAGACCATAATAACCCATCATAAATTTTAACTGATAGGCTTTTGGGGTATATTTTGTTATCGTAAAAAAGTAATCCCTTGTGTTCTTCGATATTGGATTCTATCGAGTTGTCCCATGTAATGGGGTTTGTTACATACTGATTTTTTTTCCATGAAAAATGTGCAGGATGTTTTCCTTTCTTTGGCTTTTTATTAATCCTAAATGTATTCCATGATAAATACCCTTTTACATCACCTGGTGAGTTTAAGTGAGGTATTGTTTTAAATTCATTTTTATCTACTCTTGTTCCTGGTATGTATGCAGCTACTAATTGATTAAGAAGCTCTTTTCCTTCAAAATAATCTTTGAGTAATAGTTTACAATGATAAGCGCCTTGACTATGACCTGCTATTATAATAGGTCGTCCATTATTAAAGTTTTCAAGATAATATTCGAAAGCATCTTTTATATCATTATAAGCTATGGCGCCTGCTTTAATTCCTCCGTTTGATGTATATGGTTCATAAAAGGATCTGTAATGTACCTGTCTGTAATAAGGGCTATATATTCTTCCAGCATTAGCCCAGGCTGAAGCTTGGAATCTTATGGCTATATTGAGGACTTGTTTTTTTTGATTTTCGTTATAAATATCTGAATTCCAGGAATTGTCGTTTTTATCTGTTAATAACGTTGGATATATGTAAAAAACATCTGCCTTTAAATCATTTTTATCTTCGTTATAAAAGACATCGATAACTGAATCATTTTTTTTGGGGTGTGCAGCCCAACTATCTAAACTACCATAGTTAGCTTTTATTGGAACCTCAGAAAACACAAATTCTTTGGTAGCATATTTTGACTTGCAACTTGAGAGGAAAATTAAAATGATTATTAAATAGAAGTTTTTCAATTAATAAAGTTTAAAATAGTTAATCATTAAATATATTTGTATCACTCAACAATTATACCAGGATGAAAGTGAGGATTTTTATAGTTTTATTACTGATAATTAATTTTACCTATTCTCAGTCAGTCAGAATTAACGAGGTTTCTGCCTCAAATACCTTTTTTTATGACGAGGATGGTGATACTCCTGACTGGATTGAGCTTTACAATTATGGAAGCTCTGAAATTTCATTAAATGAGTGGAGTCTTTCTGATTTATTGGAAAATAATAATCCTTGGACCTTTCCAGAAATATCAATTCAGCCAGATGATTTTCTATTAGTTTGGGCTTCAGACAAAGACAGATCGGATATATATTTTATTAAAACTTTAATAAATCAGGGAGACACTTTTCGTTATGAAATAGCAAATGAAAATATTTCATCTGACTGGATAACACAATCTTATGACGATGACGAGTGGGGTATAGGAAATTCAGGATTTGGTTTTTCTGATAATGATGATAATACCATTATTCCAAATGGGACAATTGCTGTTTTTCTCCGAAAACAATTTATGGTTGAAAACGCTGATGATATCGATCGTCTAATCTTAGATATTGATTATGATGACGGATTTGTTGCCTATATAAATGGTCAAGAAGTAGCTAGATCAAACGTTAGTGGTTCTCCTCCCGCTTTTGATACTACTACAAATATTGAACACGAGGCTCAGATGTACTGGGGGGGTAGCCCAGAAAGATTTATTATAGAAAATGCAGATGATCTGTTATTGGATGGTAATAATCTCCTAAGCATCCAGGTCCACAACATCTCTGATACATCGTCAGATATGACCTTAATCCCTTTCCTATCCGCTTTTTATGATACAAATACAAATGAAGGTATTATTCCTCCGCCTATTTTGAATTTAGACAGTGAATTATTCCCATTGCATACAGATTTTAAACTTTCTGCATCTGGTGATTCGGTTTTCTTAAAAAATGAAAATGGTGACTTAGTCGATTCTTTAATTACCCCAAGTTTACCATCTAATATTTCCTATGGAGTTTCATTTTCAGAACAATTAGTTGCTTACGATAATCCAACACCTGGAGAACCAAATGATCCCGTCTACTATGAAGGCGTTTTAGGCGTTCCCTTAACTTTTTCTCACGACGGTGGAGTTTTAGATTCTAATATAAATCTTGAGATTACTGGTCAAGATGATGTTGAGATTAGGTATACATTAGATTTTACTGAGCCAACTCCAAATTCCCCACTATATACAGGACCAATTCCAATTGAAGAAAATTCGATAGTTAGAGCAAAAGCATTTAAAGAAAATTACATTTCATTGCACTCGAATACTAGAAATTATTTTTTTAACACAGGAAGTGATCTACCGGTAATTCATTTGGTTAGTGATGAATATAATTTATTTGATAATGAGTACGGTATCTATGCTTATGGCAATGATTACAATTCAAATTACCCATATTTTGGAGCAAATTTTTGGCAAGATTGGGAACGTCCAGTGCATATATCTATGTATGAGAATAATAACTTAGTTTTTAGCTCAAATGCGGGGATCAAAGTATTTGGTGCTTACAGTAGGGGATGGGATCAAAAATCTTTTGCACTGTTCGCAAGAAATCAGTATGGAGCCGGAAAATTTGAATACCAGTTTTTTGATAGTTTGGACTATGACAACTTTGAATCATTGGTTTTAAGAAATTCTGGAAATGACTGGATGCGAACAAATTTAAGAGACGCAGCGATAACAAGCTTAATGATTAACTCTGGTCTTGATTATCAAAAATTTAAATCTGTTTCGTCTTACATAAATCATAATTACTGGGGTTTATATAACTTACGAGAAAAAGTGAGTGAAAATTTTATAGCCTCAAACCATAATGTTAATCCAAATGATGTAACAATGTTAACCAATGATGCGGAGATTGTTGACGGAGATAATCAGGAATACATTGAGCTGACTGCGTTTATTGAACAAAATTATTTATACGAACAGGAAAATTATAATTATGTTTCTGATCAAATTGACATTGATAATTTTATCATATATAATGTTGCTCAAATTTATATGGACAACAGAGATTATCCTGGGAATAACATCAAGTATTGGAAAGTTCCAGGTGGTAAATGGAAGTGGATACTTTATGATACAGATTTTGGTTTTGCCGGCCAATGGTGGTCAGATTGGGATCAAAATTATGCCTATTCGTTCAATACTTTAGATTTCGTTGTTTCTGGAAACCAAACTACATGGGCAAACCCACCTTGGGCGACGTTATTTTTAAGAAAACTTATTCAGAATATAGAATTTAGAAATAAATTTATAAACAGGTTTGCTGATGAAATGAATACTCGATTTATTCCCAGTAATGTAACTAATCATTTTTTAGAAATTCATGATAATATGTATAACGAAATGTTAAATCATATTGACAGGTGGATTCAAAGTGAGCCATGGGTTAACGTAAATACCATTTATCAATTTGTAGATAATATGAATAATTTTGCCATCAACAGGCAGCCCTTTGTTAAACAGCATATACTTGACGAGTTTAATTTAGATAATTATTTTGGGTTAACACTCTTTAATGATACGCCAGACCGAGGGTTTATCAGGGTTAATAATAACCTCAAGATTCAAGAAGATGAGTGGAGTGGAGATTATTTTGAAGACATCCCCGTTACGCTAAGGGCAATTCCGGAATCTGGTTATGAGTTTTCACATTGGAGCGGATTAATAGACTCTACGAATCAAGAAATAGAAATAAATTTAAATGATTACTCTGAAATTATAGCTCACTTTAACCCAAGCGAAGAATTTAATATAGTCATAAATGAAATTAATTATAAATCATCAGATGATTTTGATCCAGGTGACTGGATTGAATTGTATAATCCAAATGAAATTGAAATTGATATTTCTGGCTGGGTATTAAAAGATAGCGATGATTCAAATGAGTATATTTTTCCTGAAGGGACTAAGATTGATGGGCAGGGTTTTTTAGTCATTGTTAGAAACTCTAATGATTTTACAAACTTTTATCCAAACATAACTTCTTTTATTGGCGAGTTTGACTTTGGCTTATCAGCATCAGGTGATGCAGTCAGGTTATTTGATTCAGATTTAATTATTCATGACCAAGTGTACTATGAATCCTTTGATCCGTGGCCAGTATTAGCTGACGGAAATGGATATACCTTAGAACTTATTGACCCATCTTATGATAATATATTACCAGAAAACTGGAGTAATATAAATTTTCATGGAAGTCCTAATGAAGTTAATTCTGCAACAGCTTCTATTTCAGAGATTGATCTGCTTTATTCAAGAGTTTACCCAAATCCTTTTGTAAGTGATTTACATATTTTATTTGAATTAAGTAGTAAAGAAAATACAACGATTAAGTTATTTGATATCAAAGGAGCACTCGTAAGTACTATTTATGATGGAATTTTAAATTCTGGAATGCATCAATTAAAAAGAAATTTTGAAAACTTAAGAGCGGGTATTTATATATTAAAAATCTCTACCTCATCTGGAATTTCGAACACAGAAAAACTAATAAAATTTTAAACCGAATAGTTTTCTTTGAGTAAATGGGGTTTTTCTTGTTGAACTTTTATGATTAATTCTCCAAACAGAGTATTAGCCCAAGCGAACCACGATCTGTAATAATTTTCAGGGTTATCCTTATCAAATGCTTCGTGCATAAACCCAGTTCCTGCGTGTGTATTTACCAGCATTTTAATACATTTTTTGATTTCACTGTCCTCGCTGCTGGTCATCGCTCTTAAAATTATACCCATTGGCCAGATTTTATCTTTTCCTGTATGAGGACTAGCTTGCCCTTCAGCTGATTTTCCTTTAAGGAAATAGGGGTTGTTTTCGCTGAGAAGAAATTTTCGTGTATTTAGGTAAATTTCATCATTTAAAAATTTGGAGTCAAGATAGCCCAAGGACATTAAAGAAGGCACATTGGCATCATCCATAAATAAATTATTTCCAAATCCGTCGATTTCATAAGCATATATCTTTCCAAAATCAAGATGTTCCTTAACTGCGTATTTTTTGATGGCAGAATCAATCTCCTTTGACAAAATCATACATCTTTGTGAAAAATTAATATCAATATCTTCTTTTTTAAATATTTCAGAAAGTTGTTTCATTGAAATCGAAGCAAAAATATTCGAGGGAATTAAAAATGGATACATTGTTGCATCATCTGAAGGTCTAAACATTGAACAAATCAATCCATTTGGTTTGAAAGGTCTTCCCGTACCCGAAAATAAGGGGGCGTCCACCATGGCAGATCCAAATCTCACAAATCTGTAAGGGGACTTTCCGTTTTTCCTCTGCTCAGTTAGAAATGTTTCTAAAATTATTCTGGCTGATTTAATCCATGTGTCATCAAAAATTGTATTGTCATTGGTTAGTTTATAATAATGGTAGCTTAATCTAATTACATAGCACAATGAGTCAACCTCCCATTTTTGTTCATGAACCCCAGGAATTGGAGTAGGTATGTCTTTGTTGTGGGCAGAAGTTTTTGATAAATCTTTGTAAAATGAATTAGCATAAGGGTCTCTAATTACACATTTAGCCTGCCGGTTAATCAGCCCTTTAACTAAATTTTTAATTTTAGTATCTTTTTTAACCAATGGAAGATAAGGCCATACTTGTGCAGTCGAGTCACGTAGCCACATTGCATCAATATCTCCTGTAATGATAAAAGTATCAGGTTTTCCGTTAATAATCTCAAAATCAACCGTTGTGTCAATTGTATTCGGATAACAGTTTTCAAACATCCACGAAAGTTGTGGGTCTTTAATTTGAGATTTGATAAATTTTATAATTTCTTCAACGCCTTCACTTCTAAAGGTTCTGTCTCCGACCAGGGGTCTATTTGACAAATAATCATTTCTATAGCGAACCATTTTTTCTATCAATGAGCTACCTGCTATGCTTAGCCCAAATAATCCACTGTTTTTTATAAAATTTCTTCTGTCCATTAAAATTGGTCTTTCCTAAATTTAATTATCTTTGATTATTAAACAAAATATAAAATGAATAACATAGCATTATTAGTATTAAGAGTCGTTTTTGCAGGATCCATGCTTTACGGACATGGACTTAGCAAATTAAATAAATTAATCGAAGGTGATTTAGGATTTGCAAATCCTATTGGAATAGGTGAGGCCCCTACACTAGTGCTTGCTGTTTTTGCTGAATTTCTGGCTCCTATTTTTATAATCATTGGGTACAAGACTAAGTTTTTTAGTTTCTTTCCGGCAGCTACGATGTTTGTTGCAGCTTTTATAGTTCACATGGGTGATCCATTTGGGAAAATAGAAAAGGCATTACTTTTTTTAGCCGTATTTGTTATTCTAATGATTACGGGTTCAGGTAAATATTCTATAGACAGAAAATTCTCATAATCCTATTGAGAATTTTTTAAATAACTAGAATTATAATTATCAATTTCTTAATTTTTTTCAGAAATATTATGCATCTGATAAAATTATATATTCTTTATTGTTAGGATTAAAAATAGCGTTATTTTTGAAAAAAATTAAACTAAATCGTTTTCTTAAAATGGAGTTAAAAACAAAATTTTTAGCATTTCTTCTACTGATATCATCATTTACCTATGCGCAGTCTGTTTTAGTAAGCGGATTAGTTGTTGATGATGGAGGGAATCCTCTTCCTGGTGTTACAGTTTTAATTGAGGGTACTAATCGTGGAGCATCCACAACCTTTGAAGGTACGTACGCAATTAAAGCTGATAATCAAGACCAAAAAATCCAATTTTCATACATAGGATTTGAAACGCAATCAATATCGATTCGAAATCAGAAAAATATTGATGTAATTCTTGTAGAAAGTCTTGAGTCTTTAGAAGAGGTTCAAGTTGTGGCATTCCAAAAACAAAAGAAAAATAGTGTGATTGGGTCAATTAACACAATTAACCCATCCGAATTAAAAATACCAACATCGAATATTACGAATGCTATGGCCGGAAAGCTGGCTGGAATGATTTCTTACCAAAGATCCGGTGAGCCAGGGGCTGATAATGCAGAATTTTTTATCCGTGGTGTAACCAGCTTTGGATATGCAAATAATCCTCTTATTCTAATTGATGGTTTAGAAGTAACAACTAATGATTTAGCCAGAATTGAACCTGACAATATTGCAAGTTTTTCAATAATGAAAGATGCTACAGCTACTTCTTTATATGGTGCAAGAGGAGCTAACGGAGTAATTTTGGTTACTACAAAAGAGGGAAAAAAAGGTAAGGCAAAAGTTTCTTTTAGATATGAAAATTCTATTTCTGCTCCCTCTCAAACAAATGAATTTCTTGGCGGGGTTGATTACATGAACCTATATAATCGTGCAACTAGAACAAGAGATGCCTCTGCTCCTTTAACCTACAGTATTTCTAAAATTTATGGTACTCTAAACGGAGGGGACCCTAATATTTATCCCAATGTAAATTGGTATAACGAATTATTTAAAGATTATACATTAAATCGTAAAGCAAATTTAAATGTGAATGGGGGTGGAGATATTGCTCAATATTACCTTTCTGTCTCTCATAATAATGATACAGGTCTTCTCAAAGTTGATCCGCTTAATAATTTTAATAACAATATAGACATTAAGAGATCAAACCTTAGGGCTAATATTAATATTGATCTTACTAGTACCACAAAAATTGCTGTAAAATTTAATTCCTTATTTGAAAGATATAACGGTCCGTCTGTTTCAGCAAATGATATATTTGGCTCTGTTATGCAAGCAAATCCTTCTAATTTTCCTAAGTATTTTTCATATGCTGAAAATTTAGGATATAATCACACATTATTTGGTAACAAAGGTAATGGGGGGTTCCCAAATCCTTATGCCGACATGGTTAAAGGATTTAAAGACAGATTCACGAATACGATTTTTTCTCAAGTACAAATTGAACAGGACCTAAATTTCATTACTGAAGGGTTAAAATTTAGAGGTATGGCATCGGTCAGAACCTATGCAGAGAATGAAAATTCAAGGGAGTATACCCCATTTTATTATGGAATGGCTGAGATTGAAACTGATTTAGGAATAGAAAATTATTTATACAGAATTCAAGAAGGAACAGAGTTTTTAAACAACCCATCTGTTAATAATTTTGGAAATAGTCGATTTTATTATGAGTTTGTAACTGAGTACAATAGGAAGTTCAAAGACTTACATGAGGTGGGTGGATTATTGGTTTTTAATTTTAGTGAATCCTTAAATACAATTGGTGGTAATAGTGCATTTTCAACACTTCCATCAAGAAATATGGGTTTATCCGGAAGATTCTCTTACAACTATGATACTAGATATTTTACAGAATTTAATTTTGGATACAACGGTTCAGAAAAATTTGCAAAAAACAATAGATTTGGATTTTTCCCGTCTGTTGGTTTTGGTTGGATATTATCTAACGAACAATGGTTTAATGAAAAGCTTCCTGATGTGAATATGTTAAAGTTGAAATTGACTCACGGATTAGTTGGTAATGATGGGATTTCAAGTGCAGATGATAGATTTTTCTATTTATCTGAGGTCAATCTACAAAGTGATAGCTATGGATATACTTGGGGATCAGATTTTAATAATTATTATCAAGGTTATGTAATTGACAGATATTCAAACCAGAATGTAACCTGGGAGGTGGCTGAAAAAACAAACTATGGAATCGAATTGGGGTTATTCAACTCATTAAATTTTCAGGTTGACTATTTTACGGAACATAGGTCAAAAATTTATATGTCAAGAGACTATATTCCTTCAACTATGGGGTTAACCACAACGATTAGTAGTAATCTTGGTGAGGTTGACTCAAAAGGAATTGATTTATCAATTGATTATAACAAAGCTTTTAATTCTGGCCTAATACTTTCTGGAAGAGGTAACTTTACTTATTCAACTAATGAAGTTTTAATTAACGGAGAACCTGATTACACATACGATTACTTAAGTCGTATTGGTTACCCGGTTAATCAAGCATGGGGGTTACTAGCCGAAAGATTGTTTATAGATCAGGCAGATATTGATAATTCACCTGAACAGTTTAATGGATTTTCATCATCAGCGAATTCTTACATGCCTGGTGACATTAAATACACTGATGTTAACCAGGATGGAGTAGTAAATGAGTTAGATCGTGTCCCAATCGGTAAACCAACCGTTCCTGAAATTGTTTATGGTTTCGGTATTTCGGCTTCTTACAAAGGATATGATTTGTCCATATTCATGCAGGGTGTAGCTAGGACATCATTCTTTATTAACCCTAATGATATTTCTCCTTTTGTGAACGAAAGGAATGCATTGGATGTAATCGCTGATAACCACTGGTCAATTAATAACCCTGACCCTAATGCTTTTTGGCCAAGATTATCAACATACGCCATTGCAAATAATGAGCAGCAGTCAACCTGGTGGCAGAGAGACGGTGATTTCATCAGATTAAAAAACTTAGAGATTGGATATACTTTTCCTGACAGAGATTCAGGTTTATTTTCTGGGTTAAACACAAGAATATATTTTACAGGTCTTAATTTATTAACTTTTTCAAAATTTGATTTATGGGATACTGAGATGGGTGGTAATGGATTGGGATATCCACCTCAAAAAGTTTATAATGTCGGATTACAGGTTAATTTTTAATTAAAAATTATGAAGAAAAAACTTATTATTATTTTAATTGCTGGATTATTTAGTTGTGACAATTATTTAGATA
>CABWYN010000028.1 GCA_902509675.1 uncultured Bacteroidota bacterium
AATCAATTCTAAACTTGTAATATTAAAGCAACCCGTTTCATTATCCTCTACATGAATCCAAACAAATTGATTAAAGGCAGTGACATTGGTGTAAGCAAAAGGGGTAAGAATCTCATTCTCAGTGTTCTCTGCATTTTCCTGGGTCTCGTAATAGGTAATGGTAAAGGCTGAAGGATCCAGTCCATTGAGAACCTGTTCGTTACTCTGACTTAAATCAAAGACTGCAAATCCATCCTCAATCTCATCATCACAAATCTCCAATGGCAACGGATCAAAATCAATCTGTGGCATATCATTAACAAGGATTTGGGTAGTAAGGTATGTTCCACAATCAGTTGCAACAGATGCACTTTCAACCCTAATGTAAATTGTTTGTATATATGCTACAATATTGTTGTATTCACCAAGGATTGCGTTTACATTATTTTGAGCATCTGCCTCAGTTTCGTGGTATGAAATAGCCAGACCTTCTTGACCATTTGAGATAAACTCATCTAATTCTGTAAGATCAAATACACCAAAACCATCAGCATCCGCGTCACAGTATTCTAAGTTTGGAGGAGGTTCAGCTGTTGGAGCAGAAATAACACTTAAATCCAATGATGTTGTTGTAAAACAATTTGTGTTTATATCAATAACTCGAACATAAACGGTCTGAGGATTAGAAATGTTTGTATATAAATTAGAGAGAGAATTTGCGTTACTCAACGCATCTTCTTCTGAGATATAATAGGATACACTATAATCAGGATTACCGTTTGTAATTTCAGTATTTTTTATAGTAAGATCCATTTCAACAATTCCATCTGCAACGTTATCATCGCACACCTCTAGGGTTGTTGGAATATTTATAGCAGGTGGGCTATAAACAGTCATTAACTGAGTAGTAGATGAAGGACATGGGCCGTTGGTTGTATAACTAACTTCATATTCACTACCATAATCACCGCCAGTGACTAATCCAGATTCAGCATCAATGATTGCTCCGTCAGCAGGTTCAGTAATAAATTCAAATAGCCCCCCTTCTAAACCTAAAATATCTGCAATACCTCCGTCACACGTAGGAGTAAATTCAAATGAAGAGTCATCGGACTCTAATGTGGTAATTTCGACCGTAGTAGCTGTAGGACATAAATTTGTAGTATCATCATCAGATGATCCGTTGGTCGTATAGCTAATTATATATGAGGTATTTCCAGATCCACCTGAAATTGTTCCTGTTTCAGCATCAATTTCAGCTTCATCAGTAGGCGGTTCAGCAAAACTAAATGTTCCTCCCCCAACACCCGTAACACTAGCAATTGCACCATCACATGCAGCGGTTAATTCAAACGAAGAATCTTCACCTTCAGTTGGGGTAACACTATTAATTGTTGTTGATGGACATTCGCTATTTGTAGTATAACTTATAAAGTATTCGGTTCCACTATTACCACCTGTCAATATTCCTGAATCAGGGTCTATTATAGATCCATCGTCTGGTTCTTGATCAAACGAAAACACACCTCCCTCTAATCCAGTAATAACTGCCGTAGAACCATCACAAGTTGGAGTCAGTTCAAATGAGGAATCATCCTCTTGCAAGACCGTAACTTCTAATGAAGAGTTCGTTGGGCATATACCATTTGTAGTATATAGAATATTGTATATAGATCCATTTGAACCCTCGGTAATTGTACCTGTTTCAGAGTCTATTATTGCTCCATCTTCGGGATCCTGATCAAAAGAAAATACACCTCCCTCTAAACCTAAAATATTAGCAGTGATTGATCCGTCACAATTTGCTATTAACTCAAATGATGAATCATCTTCTTCGAGTACCGTGGCTTCTAAAGATGAAGTTGAAGGACATGCATCATTCGTTGTATATACTACATTATATATTGAACCATTTATACCACCTGAAACTGTTCCTGTATCAGAATCTATTGTTGCTCCATCTTCAGGATCTTGATCAAAAGAAAATACACCTCCCTCAAGTCCTGTAATAATAGCGGTTATAGATCCATCACAATTGGCCGTTAACTCAAATGATGAATCATCAGGGTCTCCATAACTGATTGTTATTTCATCGGCAACGATACATTCTTCGTCGTCTACAAATACAGTGTAAACTCCTGAATTCGGCCATGTGACCGCAAGGGATGAATTATTTTGACCTTCAATTATTTCGTCGTTATAAGTCCATTCATAAGTGGCAGTATCTGAATCTATTGTAGCATCTAAAATAATATCTTCAGCATCATTACAAAGATTTATATCGTCGCCTAAATTTACCTCAAACGGAGGGTCATCAACAGTTATAGTAATATCATCTTCTACAATAATGGGATTTCCTGTACAAGTTGTATAAGTTACTTTTGCTGTATAAGTATCTGTTTCATAAACTGTTATATCTAAATTAGGCTCAGTTGAAATAGTTTCTCCGTTAGAATCTAACCATTCAAAATCAATTATACTTTCCCCTGCAGGTGTAAACCTCCATGCTTCCTCCTGTGTTTCCCAAGGACTATCTGAACTATTTCTTCCAGGCGGAACAAATCCTTCAGTACCGGCGTGATTTTGAATACCAACTGCTGCAACTCCGCCTTGCCATGATGTACATGAGGGTTTATTTTGAATGTAAATATCAATTACGTTTGTTGTTTCATACATTACAATCATGTGTGTAGCTATCAAATCACTACAACTATACATTTGTACATTGTAAAAACTTACTGCCAATACCCTGTTTGGATATTCTCCAATAATTTCCCATCTTATTTCTTCACCACTTGAAGCAGCTGGATCAATATCGTGTACAGGAGAAAAAATATTTCCTTCTGAAATTGCTTCTGGAGTATTTGCGGGTATATTGTTAGCATTTGAAAAAGAATATGCATTGTAGGTGTCACTGGGATCAACATCGAATCTGACTAATCCATTAGAGCCCACTTGAAATTGCTGCTCTAAATTTCCAAAAAAACAAAAATCAAAAGGAAGAGCTTGGGGTGAATCCCATGCATCATCAATATTTGTATTTACAGAATTTGAAAGACCATCAAAAGGAAAAGGCGGTACAAATGCAATTTCCGTAACATTGTAAGTATTTGTTTCACCAATTTCAAGAAATTCAGCATTTAACTGAGTTGAGGTATCACAAACTATGGAAAAATCATCTCCTGCACTCACATATGGGTTTCCTGGTGTTGTAGCTCCGACTATAACTTGAATTTCAGCCACATTTGAGGTACAATCATTATAATCTGTAATAATAAGAGTCACATCATATAATCCAGCGGTTGCAAAAGAATGCTGTATGTTTTCACCTGACAACGTTGTTCCATCATCAAAATTCCATTCATATGTGGCATTACTATCATTACCGCCTGAGAAACCTCCAACCCCAATAAAATCAATTGATTCATCTACATCTACTTCAATTGTTCCATCGGAATTTGCCTCAGGAGAGGAATTAATTGAAGCTGTAACATCTTGACATGGTTCAAAACAGCTTATAGTTGCTTCCCAACCACTTGCCTGTGCTGCATTATTACTGAAAAACTGAAAAGTTAAACATCCTGATGGATTATCGGCAACAATAAAACCTGGACTGGATGAAGTACTAGTTCCTGAAAACATACCAAATTCGGCAGCATCCGTACTATCACCATTATATATAATTAAACCATCACCATTTCCATTTTGAACAGGTTGCGTGGTAAATGACTGAAAATCTATTTCGATAACCTGCGCATTATTTTCTGGGCATATTGTTATTGTGTAATCTTCGTTTGCTGCATAAACACCTGTGGAACCTCCAGAATCATAAAATGTACCTGAGCATGTATTTATGGTTCCACCGTCACTAATTAAAATTTCTTGAGAAAACGTTACTAAGGGGAATAGAAATAAAATCCAAAAACAATAATTAATTACAAGTCTCATTTTAATTGTTTTGGAATTATATTAATTATATAATCCGTTCCGTCAACTCTAAAAATTTGATTTTTATCAAAATCAAATTCATATAAGAGTGGATTAAAATCTTTGGGATTAAAATTTGATTTTTTTTTGATAGACTTGACGGTACTTAATAATGTAATGGTTTCATTAATATTATATTTTTTTGATAAAACCTGAACTCTATTTCTTAAAATATCTTTAATATTAATTTCAAGTACTTTAATTTTTTTAATTTTTTTAAGCACCTCATAATCATATGCTGATTCAATATAACCAAGTTCTTTGTCGGTAAAAGGTAAATTAACATTTTCATTTAAATCAATAATCCAAGAATTGTGTTTTTCGGACTGAGAAAAAATAACTGAATATGAAAAAAATATGAGTAATAATAATAGATACTTTGCCCTCATGAATCAAATCTGTAAAGGGCTAATTTAATTTATTTTTTTTAATTGTGAATATTGATAATACGACAAAGGATTTTTTTCTTTAAAAATCTTCTTTATATTAGGCATGATAATTGTTTATATACATTCCAAACAAAATATTTAGTTATGAGAATAAATGATAAAATAACTTTAACAGACGAAGAAATTGGTGATGACCATATCTCAACATCTGATTTTACCCCAATTAGAGATGATGCATTTGATAAATCTGATGAGGAAAAAATATCAATAATTCAAAAACATGTTAAAGAAATAATGGAAACTTTAGGTTTAGACTTAACAGATGATAGCCTAAGAGGAACTCCTAAAAGAATAGCAAAATCATATGTTAACGAATTGTTTTGTGGATTAAATCCAAAAAACAAACCGAAAGCTGCAACATTTGATAATAAGTATAATTACAGTGAAATGCTCGTTGAAAAGGATATAACTCTTTATTCAACGTGTGAGCATCACTTTTTACCAATTGTTGGTAAGGCGCATATTGCATATATTTCCAGTGGTAATGTAATTGGACTTTCTAAAATGAATAGAATAGTTGAGTATTACGCTAAAAGACCACAGGTTCAAGAAAGACTAACAAAACAAATTGTTAAAGAACTTCAAGAAGCTCTAGGCACAGAAGATGTAGCTTGTGTAATTGATGCCAAACACTTATGTGTAAATTCAAGAGGAATAAAAGATGTTAATTCTAGTACTGTTACTAGTGAATACGGCGGGAAATTTAAATATGACGCTGATACCAAAGATGAATTCTTAAAATATATTCAACTAGATACTTCCTTCAATGGAATTTAAAATGTAATTTTATTACATGCAATCTACTGCCAGTCATCAGTTAGAAATTTATAACAGCCTTTCTGGCAAAAAAGAGTCTTTCACACCTATTTCAAAGGAGTATGTTGGAATGTATGTTTGTGGCCCCACTGTTTACAGCAAGGTACACCTGGGTAATTTAAGAACTTTTACCTCTTTTGATGTCATATACAGGTATCTGTGTCATATTGGTTACAAAGTTAGATATGTTCGAAATATTACCGATGTTGGTCATCTAGAAAATGACCAGGATCAAGGTGAGGATAGAATAAGTAAAAAAGCAAGAATTGAAAATTTAGAACCAATGGAAGTGGTTCAAAAATACACCTACGATTTTCATGGGAATACCAGGAAATTCAATCTTCTTCCACCCAGTATTGAACCTACGGCAACTGGACATATAATTGAACAAATAAAATTGATTGAAAAATTACTAAATAATGATTTAGCTTATGAAGTAAACGGATCTGTATATTTCGATGTTGTCAAATATAATAAGTCAAATGATTATGGGATTTTAAGTAAGAGAAAAATAGAAGATCTAATTCATAATACAAGATCACTAGACGGTCAATCAGATAAAAAAAATCCTCAAGATTTTGCTCTTTGGAAAAAAGCAGAACCCAAACACATAATGAAGTGGGAATCTCCGTGGAGTAACGGCTTTCCTGGGTGGCATTTAGAATGTACAGCCATGAGTAATAAGTATCTAGGTGAAAAATTTGATATTCATGGAGGGGGTATGGATTTAAAATTTCCTCATCATGAATGTGAAATTGCTCAGTCAAATGCTTGTTTTGGAACAAATGCAGCCAACTACTGGATGCACGCTAATATGCTAACTCTCAATGGGCAAAAAATGTCCAAATCAACGGGAAATAATATTCTTCCTGAAGAAATTTTTTCATCAGGCTCTCCTCTTCTATCAAAAACATTTTCTGGTTCATCAGTAAAATTTTTCATGCTTCAAGCCCATTATCGAAGTGTTTTAGATTTAAGCAATGACGCTCTTGTTGCTTCTGAAAAAGGATTCAATAAAGTTATTGACGCAATAAATATTTTAGAGAGTTTTAAGAATTTTAGCAAAGAAACCAATTTTGACATCGATAAATGGTCGAAAACATGCTATGAAGCAATGAATGATGACTTTAATACTCCTATTTTAATTGCTAATATTTTTGAAGCTGTAAAATTCATAAATAAAGTAACTATTGGTAAAGCTGAACTTTCAGAAAAAGGATCTGAAGAATTACTTCGTTATATTAATTCATTTGTTTTTGATATTATGGGTCTTGAAAAAAGTGACCAATCAATTAAACGAAATAATAAACTTGATAAAGTAATGAATATAATTCTTGAATTGAGAAATGATGCCAGAATAAATAAAGATTACATTACAAGTGATAAGATTAGAGACTTATTAAAAGAAAATGGAATTTCAATTAATGATAATAATAAAGATTCTTCATATAATTTTGATTAACCAATGAAATTTCTAATCTATCCATTTATAATAATGATAAGGTTTTACCAAAATGCTATATCTCCTTATCTGCCAGCTACGTGTAGGTATCAACCTACATGTTCTCAATATTCAATTGAAGCATTACAAAAACATGGGCTATTCTTTGGGTCATATTTAGCTGTAAGAAGAATTATTAGTTGTCACCCGTGGGGAAAATCTGGACACGATCCTGTTCCTGAAGAATTTAAAAGAAAATAAATATGGAAATACTACATTTTGTTTGGGATCCTACTTCTGAAGGGATTTCAATTTTTGGGAAATTTACTATTTACTACTACAGTTTGATGTGGATGTTAGCCTTTATCCTTGGGTTTTATATTATGCAAATTATTTATAAAAAAGAAGGCTTATCTATAGAAAAACTAGATTCCCTATTTGTTTATACAATTTTAGGAACAATGATTGGTGCAAGACTTGGACATGTGATCTTCTATCAATTCGAATTATTTGAACAAGACTTTTTTAGCGTTTTTCTTCCGTTTAGATTTAATCCAAGCTTTGAATTTACAGGCTTTAGAGGCTTGGCTAGTCATGGGGCCGCAATAGGAATAATAACTGCGATGTATTTATATAATTCCAGAGTCTTAAAAAAATCAGTTCTATGGATCTTAGATAGAATATTAATTCCTGTTGCCATTGGAGGTGCCTTCATTAGAATTGGTAATTTTTTTAATTCTGAAATTGTAGGAAAAGAAACTGATAGCCTATTTGGAGTAGTTTTTTCAAAATTGAGGGAAGACTTTGCTAGACACCCTGCACAACTTTATGAAGCATTTAGTTACATACTGATATTTTTTATTGTTGCTCATATATATTGGAGAACTGACAAGGTTAAAAAAACCGGTTACTTATTTGGTTTTTTCTTTGTTCTGCTATGGACCAGCCGCTTTATTGTTGAGTTCTTTAAGCAGGCACAAGTGGACGGAAGAGAAGATTGGATTTTTGGAATGAATACCGGTCAAACCCTAAGTATTCCTTTCATTATAATTGGACTGTATCTAATGTTTAGAAAGACAGTTAAGATCTGATGATAAAATTATTTAGATTAACCGCTCTTCTAGAGGGAGTTTCCTATATTTTATTACTTTTTATTGCAGTACCCATCAAATATTTATGGGATGACCCTAACTATGTAAAGTTTTTAGGTATGCCGCACGGAATTCTATTTATTGGGTATATAATCTTTTCTGTTTTAGGTAAGATAAAATACAAATGGAGCTCTCTACAATTTTTTATTGTAGCTGTAGCCTCACTAATTCCTTTTGGAACCTTTTACATAGACAGGAAATATCTAAAATAGAAAACTTAGTTTCTATATTTTTTCAAAGTATCCTTCATGATCGGGGTAGCAACAAAAACCGAAGAGTAAGTACCAACCAATACACCAACGATCAAGGCAAATAACAACCCTCTTAGAGAATCTGCTCCAAAAATAAACATTGCAAGTAACACTACTAATGTTGTGAAGGAGGTGTTTAAAGTCCTGGAAAGCGTACTGTTTAACGCTGAATTAACGGTGGTTTCAAAATCCCAAGTTGAGTGCTCTTTTAAAAACTCTCTAATTCTGTCAAAAACAACTACTGTGTCATTTAAAGAATAACCTATAACAGTTAATATCGCAGCAATGAATGCTTGATCTATTTCCATACTAAATGGCATGAATTTATAAGTCAGAGAGAAAATACCAAGAACTATAAGAACATCATGAAAGACAGCAGCAACTGCGCCCAATGAAAATTGCCATTTTTTAAATCTAAATAGTATATATAAAAACACGACTATTAATGATCCAAGTATTGCCCAAAATGACGATTGTTTGATGTCATCAGCAATTGTTGGGCTAACTTTACCAGACATCATTTTTCCAATATTATTTTCAGCTTCTAAAAATTGAGAATATGTATACCCTTTAGGAAGAAAGTCTTCAAGAGATTCAAATAGCTTTACCTGAACTTCCTCGTCAGCGGCAGCAGAATTTTCATTGACCATATATTTAGTTGAAATCTTTAATTGATTAGGACTACCAATTGTTTTAATTTCAGAACTGCCAAAAACTAAATCTGTAGAATTTTTAACTTCTTCAGTGTTAACATCATTTGCAAATCTAACCGTGTAGGTTCTACCTCCAACAAAATCAATCCCTTCGTCTAAACCTGTCGTTGATAAAGAAAATAAACCTGAAAAGATCAAGAATCCTGAAATTATATAAGTGATTTTTCTGTTTACTAAGAAGTCAAATTTTAAATTTCTAAATAAGCCCTTGGTAATTGGAGTTGAAAAATTTAGTCTTGAACCACGATTTGTATCCCAATTAATTAACAGCCTTGAAATAAAGATTGCCGTAAATAATGAAGTAATAATTCCGATAAGTAATGTGGTTGCAAATCCTTTAATTGGTCCCGTTCCAAAAGTGTAAAGAATCAATGCGGTTAAACCAGTTGTTATATTTGCATCTAAAATTGAGGATAATGCATTTTGATATCCGTCAACAACTGCAGGCTTAAGCTTCTTTCCACGATACAACTCTTCTCTTACACGTTCATATATAAGTACGTTAGCATCTACAGCAATACCTATCGTCAGTACAATTCCGGCAATTCCAGGAAGTGTTAAAACTGCCCCAAGACCAGACAAAATTCCAAATATTAATACAATATTCAAAATAAGAGCTATGTTGGAGTAAAGTCCAGATTTACCATAGTAAAATATCATCCATAAAAGCACTAATGCCAAAGCAATCATAAAAGAATTTGTCCCCGACTCAATAGCTTCTTGACCAAGAGAAGGTCCTACTTCATCAGCTTGAACTATATCCGCAGATGCAGGCAACTTACCTGCTCGTAATACATTTGCCAAGTCAATAGCTTCGTTTAATGCAAAAGATCCAGATATTTCGCTGTTTCCACCTGAAATTGGCCCACTGGTAACCCCAGGCGCAGAATAAACTATATCATCTAATACTATCGCTATTTGAGAGGATTGATTAAACGCATTTCCTGTCATCTCTTCCCATATTTTTGCACCCTTTGTATTCATTTGCATACTTACGGTTGGAGTTATTCCATCCATAGAATAGGATTGTCTAGCATCGGTTATTACAGACCCACTTAATTGGGGTGTGTTTTCTCTGTTTCCTTTTAATGCGTACAACTCAACTAATTCTTCTCCCTCAACTGTGATTTGTGGTATTCCCCATAGGAATTTTACAAACCTCTGAGAGGGTTGCAATAAAGATTTTACATCGGGATCAGATAAATATTGTGAAATAAGCTCAGTATCATCGGCACTAAAAGATGCTATTACAGGGCCTCCAGCGTAACCTTGACCTTTAATTAAATCTAATATTGGATTTGCATCAATTGCAATGGAATCATTATCTGAACCTAATAACTCCTCTACTTCACTCAATTCTGATTTTTGAGATATTTTATCAGAACTTGAAATTTTTGACTTAACTACCTCATTTGCTTGAATTATAAACGATAGAAAATCTTCGCCTCTAAATGCATCCCAAAATTCTAGCTGAGCTGTACTTTGTAAAAGTCCCTTGACTCTTTCTACATCCTTTGCACCAGG
>CABWYN010000029.1 GCA_902509675.1 uncultured Bacteroidota bacterium
GAGCCTGAGCCAGAACTAGAACCAGAACCAGAGCCAGAGCCTGAATCTAAAGGTTTTTTGAAATCTATTTTCTCAAAACAAAAAAAAGAGACATTAAATAAGGGTTTAAAAAAATCAAATCAGTCTTTCTTTTCAAAGCTTAACAAATTAGTTGTCGGAAAATCTAAGATAGACGCTGCAGTGTTAGATGATTTAGAAGAAGTATTGATTTCTAGTGATGTGGGAGTAAATACGACCTTAAAAATTATTGAGAAAATAGAAAAAAGAGTTTCCGAAGAAAAATATTCAAACTTAAGTGAATTAAATACTCTTTTAAAGGCAGAAATAGCTTCATTACTGATTCACTCTGAAGACGAGTTAAAACCTAATCAAAAGGTAGTATTTAAAGAAAATCTACATGTAATTATGGTAGTTGGAGTAAATGGTGTTGGTAAAACTACTACTATTGGCAAATTAGCTAAAAGATTTAAAAGTGATGGTTTAAATGTTGTAATTGGAGCAGCAGATACATTTAGAGCTGCTGCAATTGATCAATTAGAAACATGGGCAAATAGGGTCAATGTTCCCATAATTAAGCAGCAGATGGGAAGCGATCCAGCTTCTGTAGCTTTTGACACCTTAAGTTATGCGAAATCAAATAATGCCGATGTAGTTTTAATCGATACAGCTGGAAGATTACACAACAAGATTAATTTAATGAACGAACTTTCCAAAATAAAAAGGGTTATGGATAATGTAGTTGATAATGCTCCTCACGATGTTATGCTAGTTCTTGATGGATCAACAGGTCAAAATGCATTTATCCAGGCAAAAGAATTTACCAACGCAACTGAAGTTACTTCATTAGCTGTAACTAAGCTTGACGGAACTGCCAAAGGGGGTGTTGTAATTGGCATTAGTGATGAGTTCAAGATTCCGGTAAAGTATATTGGAGTTGGTGAGGGAGTGGACGATTTACAGGACTTTAATAAACTTGAGTTTGTTGATTCATTTTTTGATTAAGATTTGAGAACAAAATATTCAGATAAAAATAAGATTAATGTAATAACCTTGGGTTGTAGCAAAAATGTATATGACTCCGAGGTTCTTATGGGGCAGCTAAAATCAAATAATAAAAATGTTGTTCATGAAAAAGACGGTAATATTGTTGTTATTAATACATGTGGTTTTATTGATAATGCAAAACAGCAAAGTATTGATACAATCCTAGAAAATGTAAAGAAAAAAAATAATGGTGAAATTGATAAAGTTTTTGTCACCGGTTGTTTAAGTGAAAGGTATAAGCCTGATTTAATCAAAGAAATTCCTGATGTTGACGAATACTTTGGTACAACTGAAATGCCTTCTTTACTCAAGCATTTAGGAGCAGACTATAAAAATGAATTAATCGGTGAACGCCTTTTAACAACTCCTAAAAACTATGCATATTTGAAAATTTCTGAAGGATGTGATAGGCCTTGTAGTTTCTGTGCTATCCCATTAATGAGAGGGAAACATAAAAGTGTTTCAATAGAGAATCTGATTAAAGAAGCAACTCTTTTAGCAAATAAGGGGATCAAGGAATTAATTTTGATTGCTCAGGATTCCACATATTATGGCTTAGATTTATACAAAAAGAGGGCTCTTTCTGATTTATTAAAAGAATTGGTAAAAGTTAAAGGAATAGAATGGATTCGATTACATTATGCATTTCCAAACGGATTTCCGTTAGATGTTTTAGAAACTATCAGATCTGAGCCTAAAATTTGTAATTATATTGATATTCCACTACAGCATATTTCAAATAATATTTTGAAATCAATGAAAAGAGGTTCTTCGATGGAGAAAATAAATAAACTGCTCTCTGATTTCAGAAAAATTGTTCCTGGTATTGCTATTAGAACAACTTTAATAGTTGGTTATCCAGGTGAAACCCAGGAAGATTTTGATTTGCTTAAACAATGGGTTAGGGATACAAAATTTGATAGATTAGGATGTTTTACATATTCTCATGAAGAAAATACTGGTGCCTATAAACTTAATGATGATGTGCCTGAGAAAATAAAAAATCAGAGACTTAATGAAATAATGGAAATTCAATCACAGATATCCTGGCACTTAAATCAAACTAAAATCGGTAAGACCTTTAAGGTTTTAATTGATAGAAAAAGAGGGGATTACTACGTTGGTAGAACCCAGTTTGATTCACCTGATGTTGACAATGAGGTCTTAATTAATTTAACTTCATCATACTTGAGAGTAGGGGAATATGTGGAGGCAAAAATTACCGAAGCATCAGATTTTGATTTATACGCTGAAGTTTAGTCAATATAAAAAATAGAATTTACTAAAAACAACTTTCCATTTTCCCAAAAGCTTCTAAATAATATATTGTCTGTAAAATAAGTTATATTTCCTCTACCTATTCTTTCGTGACCAAAAACAAGAGAGTTTTTAAATTTATCTTTGATTTTTCCTCCAACAAAACCTAAGACCGAATCATCAACATTTTCAATTTTACCAACGTTAAAGCCTTTTTTTAGTAACTCGTATGTATTAGTTGAAGTTTTAAGCGAATAGTAATCTTTTTCGTAACCAAATGCTAGCGGATGTGTCTTGTCAATTTTAACTTTGAATATTGCCCCTGATAAATAATTTTGTATTCTACTCCTGGAAATATCTTCGTAATTTATATTTTTTGAAGTATTTCTACTTGCCTTTTTAGTAATTATTGAAAAACCATCTTTCTCGGAAAAAATTTTAATTGCATCTTCAATAGCAATAATATTTCCACCTTTGTAAATCCAATTTTCTATTTTATCTAAATTAATTTCATTGCCAAGAGATCCATAATAGCCGTCAGGAATAATTAATGTATCAAATTCGTCTAATGAAATTCTATCAAAATCTTCAATTTTAATATGGATTAAAGGATAATTTAATTCCTGTTCAAAGAAGTGCCAAATTGCACCATAATTCAGTGAAGAAACAGAATTTTCATTGTCATTTCCAGCTAAAACAGCAATTTTTTTATCTTTTATAAGCTTTACTGAATCTGAGCCTAAATCTGGACCAGAAGTAGAAATCCCAGTGTATATGTCTAAGATTTCTATATTAAACTTATTTGCCTCTAAAAATAATATATTTTCAAAATTTTCAATGGTCTGGTCACCCTTGTAAATTATCAGAGAACCTTTAGTTAAATTTAATTTTCCTGATTTAATATCTTTTTTGTTAAACCTTACTTTTATATTATTTTTCAATAGGGAAGATAAAAATTTCGCATCATTAATCTCATTCCAAACACTAGCGTATGCAATTGCATCATTATTTTTAGAATTGGATTTTATGTTGGTTTTATATTCTGATTTGATAATTTTTTCGTCGGTCAAATAAGCTTCTAATCCGTAAACGTAGGGAAGACTCCACGCAGTAATATCATAAGTTATAGAATCACTAAGTTTCGTGGTTCTTTCAAAAAAAACATCAACTAATTTTCTTAACGGTTGGGAGGTCGGAATAACTAAATCTCCTTGTTTAGTATCGTAAGAAATAGATTTATTCTCAATATAACTATGTGCTTTTATTTTTTGTTTTTTTGTCAAATAAAAATCAATATTATGACTTTCTAAAAATTTAGTAAGTTGATCGATTTTATCATTGTCTCCACTTAAAATATAGTTTTTAGTTTTCTTGTCTTTGTAGCTAAAGAATTTTAAAAACTCTGCATTTAATTTTTTGGCATTTAATGAAGATATTTCAACAGTAGATATTCCAGAAACAGTATGATGTTTTACTCTGTCAACTAAGGTTAAATTTTTACCCTCTGAGTTAATGATACCCAATCCAGCAACTCCGCCTCCTGCTTGTTCATATGTCATTCCTATAGCCCCTAGATAAGTGGGGTAAGTATCTCCATAGCTCGGGTATAATAAGTCAAAAATCTCTTTTGTAAAATACAACCATCCGTTTTTGTCAAAGTATTTTGCGTTATTATTTCCAATCATTTTTTGGAAATCTCTTTGCCACTTAGTAATAACTTCATGGTATGGTTCTGCAGCAGGGGCAAAATAGTATGGCTCATTGATTCCTTGTTCGTGAAAATCAACATGTACATGTGGAAGCCATTTTTGATATTCTTTAAGTCTTAGTTTCGATTCAATTTGGGTGATCCATGCCCAATCACGATTAAGATCAAATAGATAATGGTTTGCTCTTCCTCCTGGCCATGGTTCCTGGTGCTCTTTCGCAACTGGGTCTGAAGTATAAGGGGTTGTTTTAGTTTGATTATACCAATTTGCGTATCTATCCCGTCCGTCTGGATTTAAACATGGGTCAATTATTACAATTGTATTTTCTAATAAATCTGAATTTTTTGTTAACAGATTAAAGAGAGTTTCCATGGATGCTTCTGTAGAAGAAGATTCATTTCCATGAACGCTATAACTAAGCCAAACAATTGCTTTATCATTTAATAACAAAGGTTTTTCTTTTAAAACACCTAAATGGGTTTGTCTTATTTTTTCAATTTCTTTAATATTTTTTTTCGAGGATAAAACTGCATACATTAACGGTCTTCTTTCATAAGTTTTTCCATAATAATTTAAAACTACATTTTCACTCATATATTCAGAAACATATTCAAAGTAGTCAATTACTTGACTATGTCTTGAAAATTCGGTACCAATATCATAACCTAAAAATTCACTTGGAGATTTTAGATTTTGGCTAAAGTTGTAATTCGAAATTAATAGAGTAATTAAAAAATATATAAGTCTTTTCATAACAGTTTAGTTCAATAGGGAAACAAATATAAAAATAAAACTGATTATATAATCTATTTCTATTTTAGGAGTTCAGTATATTTGCTGTGTATGATGTGTAAAAAAATAGAATATAATGAGACTAATTTATTTAGTAAAATCTCCTTAGATTACAGATCAGAAAACCCTCATTTTTCAAGTTTAATATCAAATTTCCCTAATCTTGATAATTTTGAAAATCAAATTATTGAAAAATCAAAAAATTACAATAATATATTCAGAAAAGACTTGACAGATGTTCTTAACGAGCAATATAAAAATATTGAATTGAATGAAGCTCAGAGAAATAACATAGACAGTCTTAAAAGAGAAAATTCATTCACTATAACGACCGGTCATCAGCTCAATCTTTTGACGGGTCCATTATATTTTATATACAAGATTATTTCTGTCATTAATTTATCCGAGTCTCTTAAAAAAAAATATGATAAATATGATTTTATACCTGTCTTTTGGATGGCTTCAGAAGATCATGATTTTAACGAGATAAATAATTTCACCCTTAGCGGAAAAACTTTTAAATGGGAATCTAATCAAACTGGTATGGTTGGAGATTTTAATTTAAAAAATATTAATGATGTTTTAGACGAGTTTGAAAATTTTATAGTCAATACCGCCCATGGTAAAGAACTTGGCTTAATGGTTAAAGAAGCTTATTTAAATTCAAAGAATCTAGCTGAGGCAACTAGGGTCCTAGTAAATAAAATTTTCAAAGAATTTGGATTAATTATAATTGATGCCAATAATTCTAAATTAAAAGGCTTATTTAAGCAATCAATTATTAACGAACTAACAGAAGGTTTAGTCAAAAATTGCTCAGAAAAATCAATAAAAAAATTAAAAACTCTTAACTATAAGATTCAAGCTCCACCAAGAGATATTAATCTTTTTTATGTGCAAAAAAATAAAAGAGAGAGACTAATAAAAACAGGTGATTCATATACGACAGAGAATAGATTAAAATTATGGACATCGGAACAAATCATAAAAGAAATTAATGAAAACCCTGAGAATTTTTCACCTAATGTGCTAATGAGACCATTATACCAGGAATTTGTATTACCTAATTTGTGCTACATTGGAGGGCCAGCAGAAATTGCCTATTGGTTAGAAATTAAACCAGTTTTTGATAATGAAAAAATAACTTTCCCCCTTTTGCTTAGTAGGTGTTCAGCTCTGATTATTAGTAAAAAAACAATTAAAAAATTTAAAAAATATGATCTTGGAATTGAGGAAATATTTTTAAGTGAACATCTTCTAAAAAATAAACTAATAACAAAATTTTCAAAACATAAACTAGATTTTTCTGATTTAAAAAATCTATTAAAAATTCAGTTTTCTAAATTAAAGGATATTTCAAAAAATACTGACAAATCCTTTATCGGTGCATTAAGTGCTCAGGAAAAAAAACAAATTAACGGATTAACGAAACTTGAAAAAAGATTAATTAATTCTGAAAAAAGAATTTATTCTGAGAAAATCTCAAAAGTAATGAATTTACTAAGTGAAGTTTTTCCTGATGGTAAATTTCAAGAAAGACATTTGAACTTTTCCGATTTTTATAAAGATCTAGGTCAAGATTTTATAATTAATATTAAAGATAATCTAGATCCGTTGAACCAAAAATTCACTATAATTGAAATTTAACAATTATATAATTCTATTCTTTTTATTTCAGAAATCAATTTCTATTTTTACACATGCAAAATAATATACTTATTCTAGATTTCGGGTCGCAGTATACTCAGTTAATAGCTCGAAGGGTGAGAGAGTTAAATGTATATTGTGAGATCCACCCTTTTAACAAAATTCCTACAGATTTAACACAGTATGGGGCTCTTATCCTTTCTGGTAGTCCATTTTCCGTAAGGGAAAACAATTATCCAAGAGTAGACTTAACTAAATTATTAAGCCTGTTCCCCACTCTTGCCGTGTGTTACGGTGCTCAGTTGATTGCACAAGAATTAGGTGGTAGGGTAGATGCTTCTAACATAAGAGAATACGGCCGCGCAAATTTAACATTGGTAAATAAAAACAGTCTTTTATTTGATGGTATTTCTGACAATACTCAGGTTTGGATGAGCCACAGTGATACAATCAAAGAGCTCCCTGAAAATTCTATGCTTTTGGCCAGTACTAAAGACGTAGATAATGTCGCTTACAGCATAAATGGCAAAACTTTTTGTTTACAGTTTCATCCTGAGGTTTACCATACAACAGAAGGAAGCAATATCCTAAAAAATTTTTTAACCAAAATATGTAATATAGATCAATCATGGACTCCTGATTCATTTGTTAACAAGACTATTGAAGAGCTTAAATCAAAAATTGGAGATGATAAGGTTATTTTAGGTTTATCTGGAGGCGTAGATTCATCAGTTGCAGCCATTCTTTTACATCAAGCCATCGGAAGTAATTTGCATTGCATATTTGTAAATAACGGTCTCTTGAGAAAAAATGAATTTGATGGAGTATTAGAACAATACAAGGGTATGGGTTTAAATATAAAAGGCGTAGATTATTCAAAAGAGTTTTATGATCAACTTAAAGGTGTTTCCGATCCCGAAAAGAAAAGAAAAATAATTGGCAGGGTATTTATAGAATCTTTTGATAATGAATCTAACAAAATTAAAAATGTAAAATGGTTAGCTCAAGGGACAATTTATCCTGATGTTATTGAAAGTATTTCTGCTACAGGCGGCCCTTCCGCGACGATTAAAAGTCATCATAATGTAGGTGGATTACCTGATTTTATGAACTTAAAAGTTATTGAGCCCCTTAAATTATTATTTAAGGACGAGGTTAGAAGAGTTGGTAAATCTTTAAAAATCGATAAAAATATTTTGGGTAGACACCCATTTCCTGGTCCTGGATTGGCAATAAGAATATTAGGGGAAGTAGATGAAAATAATGTAAAAATGCTTCAGGAAGTAGATGATATATTTATTCAGGGATTAAAAAACGAAGGTTTATACGATGTCATATGGCAGGCAGGTGCTATGTTACTACCCGTTAAAAGTGTCGGAGTCATGGGTGATGAAAGAACTTATGAGAAATGTGTAGCTCTGAGAGCAGTCGAAAGTACTGACGGTATGACAGCTGATTGGGTTGATCTACCTTATAAATTTTTACAAGATATTTCGAATAAAATTATAAACAGAGTAAAAGGAGTTAACAGAGTAGTTTACGATATAAGTTCCAAGCCACCGGCAACAATTGAATGGGAATAAATTATGAATAAGTATATATTTTACATATTATTTTTTGTTTCATCATTAAATTCATTTGCTCAAAAAATAAAATCATTTTCCCCAGCAAACGATTTATCAATTAAAGAATTCTTAATTGATAATAATATTTCAGCAAACGATTTTTTTATACTAAACCCCGGATATGTAAACTCAAGATTTGATTTTGAGCAGAAAGAATTAGAAAAAAAAATTTTCAAAGGTGATGTCGTTACTATTATTTACTTAGAAAATTTAGACGAAAAAAATTCTTCAATAAATTTTATCTCCCATAAAATTAGAAGAAAGCAAAACTTAAATGAGATATCAAAAATATATAATGTTTCAGAAAAAATTATACTAAAATTTAACGAGGATGTTTCAGTAGTTAAAAATAATATTTTACAAATACCTATTAATTTTAATTCGAAACCAGCTACATCTATAGATCTCCTAAAAGAATACCTGGTAAAACCTAAAGAAGGTAAGTGGAGAATTGCATATAAGTTTGGTATTTCTATAGAATTTTTGGAAATATTAAATCCAAATATTGGTGACGTCTTACAAGTTGGTCAAGAAATAGCTGTTCCAAATAAGAGTGAATTAAGTTTAAATAAAATAGACGAAACCAGAGATTTTTTTGAAATCCAGAGGAATATAGAAATTTCGGTTTTAGAAATGAATCTAGGTTTAAAGAAGAATTCAATAATTGATTTAAACCCATCTCTATTAGAGAATGATTTACTCAAGGGTTTAATTATTAGGGTTCCAAAGAATACACCGACAAGCGAAGACGTTGTTAATTTGAGTAAGGTTTCCCTTAAAGAAAATATAACCAATTTAGCCAAAAAGAAGTTTGCGATTATTCTTCCTTTTAGATTAGAAAATTTTGATTTTGATTCAATTCGTAATTCAAAGCCAGTCTTAAAAAACGATAAGTTATTAAATATTTCTTTAGATTTTTTATTTGGTGCAGAGATGGCAGTGAAATCATACTCTAATCTTGGAATTGATGTTCAGATGGA
>CABWYN010000030.1 GCA_902509675.1 uncultured Bacteroidota bacterium
GTAACAGCCTGTTACATCATCTTCAAGACGAACAATAAGTGTTTGGTTATCAGCTGTCGTATTTTGATAGTCTACGTCTAATACATTAGTAGCAGCATCAGCATCTTCTTGTGTTTCATAGTAAGTTATACTGATTCCAGTTTGACCATCTAATATCGTTTCATTCAATGTACTTAAGTCAAATGTTCCAACACCATCATAGTCATCGTCACACACCTCATATGTAGGTGCTACAAGCACCGTTGGAATAGGATTAACAACAAGATCTAATGTAGTTGTTGAAGAACAAGCTGTTTCACTATTCTCTAATCTTATAAATACGGTTTGAAGATCAGCGGTTGTATTGGTATAAAGGTCAGTAATTGCATTTTCACCGTTTTCTGCATCTTCAAGTGTTTCGTGGTAAGTAACATCGATACCTGTTTGACCATTTAATACTTCTTCGGTTCGCTCAGAAAGATCAAAGAATGATACAATACCATCATAATCATCATCACATTCCTCTATTGGAGTAGGCACAATGATCTCAGGAATTGGATTTACCAACAAGTCTAATGTGGTTGTAGAAATACAACCAGATTCATCATCTTCTAACCTTACAAATAATGTTTGGAATCCAGCAGTTGTATTGGTATAAAGTTCAGTGATTGCATTTTCGCTAATTTCAGCATCTTCCAAGGTCTCGTGATAGGTTACATTAATTTCTGTTTGACCGTTTAATACCTCTTCAGTTTTTAATGTAAGATCAAAGAACGAAATAATTCCATCATAGTCGTCATCGCAATATTCGAGTGGAGTAGGGGTAACAACTTCTGGAGGATTAAGTGTATTTAATATAAAACTTGAAACTTGATAACATTCTGGATACGTATTTTCAAAATATCTAAAGAAGATAGTTTGAGAAAAAGGCTCAATATTATCATAAGTTTCAGGAATTAATATCTCATTTGTATTATTTATTGCATCATCCTCAGTCTCGTGATATGAAATTGTGAAATTATCATTAGATAATTGACTTAATATGTTTTCACTTTGAATGGTTAAATCAAATATTCCATCACCGTCAACAACAAAATTATCACAAGCATCTAATTGAGGAAGGTCTTCCACAATTTCTGGCGTATAGAACTCAATTAAAATCTCATCACTGGTACTACAATTTTCTGAAATTGTCACATCAACAGAGTAAAGTCCATTTTCAGTCACAGTAAGAGTTGAGCTGTTTTCATCACTAATTTCAGCACCATCAACATACCATATAAATGAAGCATCTTCCTGTTCAACTTGTGTGTCTAAGATAATTTCACCACCATCACATTGTGCATCTCCGTTTTCAATTAAGATGTCATCTCCTAAATTAACACCTAAATCAAAACTACCTCCTTCAATAAATACTGCTGAATCTAACGATGCATCAGATGCATCAGCAACAGCCAGCTTGATATGATAAGTTTCACCAATAAGTACTTCTGCTTTAGCTATAAATGGAACTGTTCTACCATCGTATTCAATATCAGGCTCACCAACTGGTGTATATCCGTGGAAATATTCAGGATTTGCTGCATCACATAAATCATTTTCAGGATGAATATTTGTAACAGCTACCGGAATATCTGTATCAGGAAGTACAGCTAGGTTTGAAACGGTTCCGTCAGGATGTGTTAACAGGAATGCAAATACATCAGAATAATTACACTCGTAGTCCCCTTGGTCATACTCTTCAGAGGCCATAATAAATCTAAAACTAAAACTACTTGAAATTGGAACGAAGTCAAATTCAATTATGGAAGCATTAAAAGTTTCTTCACCTATTAAATTATCAAGGTCTGTATCACCAGGCCATTCAAAATTTCCAGTACTAGCATCGCCTATCCCTGAATTAGGACCTGTAGCCACTAATGCATCACCAGATGCTAAAATTATTCCCTCGCTAAAAGGAAATCCACCACTTGGCTCTTCAAAATGCCCAATTCCGTTAACATCTCCAAAATTATCTCCACTAGACCAAGTTATATTTGAAACATTTGCCGAACCACATTCATCACTGATTAGAACTTCTTCAATCAATTCTTCAATGGAATAACATTCTTGATTCACTGTTACATTAGGAGTAACTATTTCAGGTCCTGGATTAATTGTAGCCTGAATCTCAATTCTTTCATAGGTGTCACATTCGCCATTTTCAAAAGGAGAAACCCAGTAAGTTGTAGATTCTGTTATTTCAGGATTAAATTCAGTTCCATAGAAGATTGAATCACTCTCAGTTGCAGAATCAAACCAATAAACGGACCCATCACCAGAATCTGAAACCGCTAGTAGGCTAACTGTTTGACATTCAATTCCATTAAATGGTGTTGTTTCTATTGTTGGAACAGACAATAGATTTGTACTAGAAGATAAATTTAAAACTGGATCACCTGGCATGCCGCCATATTCTACTATATACCCTTTAGATTGGTAGTCACCACCACCAGAGGCGGGATTGGGTAGGTCATTCCACGTTCCGATTTCTCCAACATTAGGAGATGTAACATGAGCGTAATGTTCTGGACCTGCATTATTAGGCTCATTAGGTTCATTCCAATTACTATATTCACCGTTAACTGCTGAACCGCCAGAACTTATACCATTTCCATTCCAAAAAGGAACACCAGTACCTCCATTTTCTAAGCCTTCAGGACCAGTGACCCATCTCCAGTCACCCTCATTAGCTAAATCACTAGCGCCAATCCAACCAACGTCATTAGTTTGAACAGCTGCTATTTGATTTTCCGCTTCACTTGTAATTGTTGCTAAATACCCTTGTAAACCATAATAGGTTGAATTTTCTGCAAATGCTTTTGCATCTGTCCAAGTAACATCAATCAGACTAATGAATTCATAATAATGTCCGGTTTCTTGCAGGTAATTTGTATCTCCAATTGTAAACGAGAAATATTTATCAACTGGGTTTGGATTACTAGAAAAGAAAACAATTTCATAAACTGCAGCAATTAAATCTGTTATTAGCGCAGGTCCTCCATTTTCTCCTGTTAATTCAAGCTTCCCTTCTGTTATATTCCATGAAGAAGAAATTCCAGGCATTTGAACAGCTAGAGACAAAACATCTTCACCAGAAACATATCCTTGAGAAATTTGAACATAAAGTGCATCTAAAGTAGTATCATCAGGATCACTTATGTCAAAGGATGATACAATATTTTGTTGTGTTTGAGGACAATAGACTTCACTACCGGTGGAGGTTATAATTGGAGGATCATCTTCTGTTGCATCTTCAATTTGAATCGTTACTGCTAAGAACTCTTCGCTTTCACATCCGTTAATTGTTTGAGTAGCATATACCACCTCGTTATTTTCTAAAATATACGTACTTTCTAATAATGTTCCGTTCGTATCAGAATCATACCACTGAATATTTTCTCCTTGAGCTACCAAATCTGCGATAGTTGGTTCTTCCTGAGAAAAAGTTTGAATACTATTTCCTGTAGGGGCTAAAGGAATAGTTTCGCTAATTGAGATATTTACAGTTAGGAATTCAACACTCTCACAGTTTTGCGTAGTTTGAGTTGCATAGACGGTTTCGCCATCTGTAAGTTCATATGTTGAATCTAATAGGTTTCCGTTTTCTGAAGCGTCGTACCATTGGATGTTTTCTCCTTCAGCGACCAGATCATCTACTACAGCAGTTAAACAGAAAATTTGATCAGATTCTCCTGTTGGTGATTCAGGCGTATCTCCAATGGATACTGTCATTGCTAATCTTTCAGTTTCACATCCTGAATCTTCGTCATAATTTGAAACATAATAAGTTTCTCCGTCTACTAGTTCTGTAGTTTCTGGAATTGGAGTTAAACTGGTTTCAGTTTCATACCATAATGCTGATGTTGCAGTTTGTCCAGCAGCTAAATCAACAATTGTTAAATTTTCTTGATCACAGAATATAACCGTATTATCAGGCCAGTCAGTCTCTGGCATATCTAGTTCTATAACGGTTATAGTATAGAAGTATCTACATAGAGTTTCGATTATCCCGTCTTCTGATTCATAGGTCCAAGCTAAATCAACCCATCCATTTCCGGATTCTGTAGGAGATACTGTAATACTCTCAGAAGTTACATTTTCATCTGAATTCCAAAAATAGCTTACTGTTCCTACAGCAGGATTTGAAGAAACACTAATTGTTGTACTTTGCCCTTCACATATAACAGGTTCAGAAACTGTAATGGTTGGTTCAGGTGCAAAATATTGGAATTCTAGTCTCTCAGCACTCTCGCATCCGTTTATGGTTTGTGATATATAATAAAAAGCACCATCTATTAATAGTGTATCTTCATCTAGAGGGGTTGATGAAGTTAAAGAGTCATAGTATGAAATATTTTGACCTTCAAAAATATTATTATTGGTACCAACAGTAAAGTCACTACAACCAGCTTGAATAGCACTTCCAGTAGGGGCAGGTATTTCATCACTAGTAGAAACCACATTTAAATCAATTTTTGAAATATTATAACAATCACTCTGCTCTGATTCAACAGATTGTATTCTTAAATAAACTTCATCAGAATAAGCGATAACATTTGTGTAAGATGTAGGATCTGATATTTGATTTGCATTATTTTGAGCATCATCAGAAGTTGGGTGATATGAGATGGTATAATCACTAAAAACTTTATACAACCTAAAAGTGATAGTTCCACTATTGTCTCCAAAACCACCAAAATCTATAAACCCTACATATATGGATTCAGAATCTGCCGTGAAGTTATAATTATAAGTATGATTCACAGGATCATAAACATCAGGAGTTGGTCTTAACTCTGGATCATCACAATATAACGAGGTATATATAGAATCATCACAAGTTGGTGCTCTTGGTAAACCAGTAGAGGTTAGATACGCTGCATCTATTCCTGTGTTAGCACCAATAATAACTTCTCCCGAAACTTCTAATCTGTAGCTTTGTCCAATTTCAGTTGTAAAAGTCTCCTCACCCGCTGTAGTTATTTCATGTGCGAATTCACCAACTAATTCGTCAGGTGTAGTGTCTCCAATATCAACGCCATCAAAAATTTGATCTTCAGCAACGGTTAAATCAAAAATTCCAAACCCATTGTCATCAAAATCACATACCTCAAGCGGATCTGCAGTTGACAGATTAAACAAGCAGTTGTTTACGGATATACTAACGGTTGCAACATTACTATCTAAAAGACCATCGTTTACCATAAACGTAAAATTATCGTCTCCGTCAAAGAAAAGATCAGGTGTATATACCACTGTATTTCCTGAAACTTCAATAGATCCGTTTGTTGGTTGATCTACGATGATATAGGTAAGCTCATCTCCATTTTCATCTGTTCCTTCTAATGTTATTTCAACTTGTGTGTTTTCTTCGGTAGTTACCTCTTGATCAATTGCAACTGGAGGTAAATTCAAGTTGTCAGGATTTGCATAATAACTAATAATTCCTGTCCAGCTACCGACACTGCTGTTATTTAGTCTAGGTATATTGGTTCTACTAACAATTTGTTCATGATTATATGTATACAGATTACTATCTCCTCCGTATTCATTAATCACTGTTAAATTATTTCCGTTCAGATACATTTCAAGTCTTGTACCGCTATTATTTGTAAAATATTGCCCGGTTAATTCAAGACCTCCTTCTAAGCTATAGATTGACATAAAGTTATGTCCACTTCCATCATAATTTTGTACAGGATAAAACTGTTCGCTGGTTACATCAAAATCAGGATATCCGTTAAATGAACCATATAACAACAATCTATTTTCCATTAGACTCATTTGTAGCTCACTACTAACGGAATTTGCCGAACCGCTAGCAAATAAGTGTACGAATTGTACAATACCTTGGGTATTATATGCGCCAAAGAATCCGCCTGAACCATTAAGTGTATAAGATTCCCCTAAAGGATTATAGTTGTTAATCCCGTTTCCATTACCAGTTATGTAGATTAAATCGTTTACAGGATCATATTCGGTATCAAATACTCTGACACCAGATCCTTCCATAAATACTTGCCAGGCTTGATTGAAGTTGGAATCAATTTTTGTTAATGTACCCGAATATGCCCATGCACCGGTTACTTCGGAATAATCTTGACCAGCTAGGTATATGTTATCATTAGCATCTGTTGTTAAATTGTATATAAAGCTTCTATAAGTAATTTCATCGCTTAATAAACTGGTATTCCCGTTATTTAAATCAACCTCTAATATTTTTAATTTATTATTAGTATCATAGTACCATGAGTTGTTTAATAAAATGATGGATCCGTTACTTTGAATTATAATACCATTGTCGGCTGGGTAACTGCTATTATATCGATTAATGGTATTTCCTATGTATGTTTTCCATAAAAGCTCACCTGTATTGCTGTCTAATTTTAAAACTATTGATTTAGGGACGTCGTTTGGTGTGTCTGTAGTTCCTAGTTGTCCTCCATCACTAAAAGTGGCAACTTGAGATATACTCCCTGAAACAATAAGATTCCCATCACTAGCTATCTCTACATAATTCGCTACATCGTCAAAGGTTCCTCCAAAAGTATTTACCCATTGCAATTCTCCATTTTCATCATATTTTGCAACATAACCGTCATAACCCCCTCTGGAGTAGATCGCATTTAATGTAGTATTGTCTTTAAAATTAGAAAAATCATAAGAAGCTCCTACGGTATAAATATTACCTGAATCGTCTCTTTTAGAACGATTTTTAGGGCCTGTACCAGAGTAATGAGTAGCCCAGTTTAAAGCAGCTTCTTTTTCAACAACTGAAATATTTATAGTACCTATGTTACTGTCAGAGGTTCCGTCATTTGCTTTGTAGGTAAATGTTTCATTTCCTATGAATCCAGCATTAGAAGTATAAGTTAGTACTCCGCCTGCTTGTGTTTCTGTGATTATTGCTGTTCCGTTAGTTGGAGCATCAACAATTGTGTAGGTAAGTGCATCTCCATCTTGATCATTAACTTCTAATTGAATATTTGCTGGAACAGCTGTGAAGGCACTCTTACTATTAGCATTACTAACAATAGGTGCTGTATTTGACGGAAAATCATCTAAATCAATTGTGTAACTAATAATTCCTGTCCAGCTACCGACACTGCTGTTATTTAGTCTAGGTATATTGGTTCTACTAACAATTTGTTCATGATTATATGTATACAGATTACTATCTCCTCCGTATTCATTAATCACTGTTAAATTATTTCCGTTCAGATACATTTCAAGTCTTGTACCGCTATTATTTGTAAAATATTGCCCGGTTAATTCAAGACCTCCTTCTAAGCTATAGATTGACATAAAGTTATGTCCACTTCCATCATAATTTTGTACAGGATAAAACTGTTCGCTGGTTACATCAAAATCAGGATATCCGTTAAATGAACCATATAACAACAATCTATTTTCCATTAGACTCATTTGTAGCTCACTACTAACGGAATTTGCCGAACCGCTAGCAAATAAGTGTACGAATTGTACAATACCTTGGGTATTATATGCGCCAAAGAATCCGCCTGAACCATTAAGTGTATAAGATTCCCCTAAAGGATTATAGTTGTTAATCCCGTTTCCATTACCAGTTATGTAGATTAAATCGTTTACAGGATCATATTCGGTATCAAATACTCTGACACCAGATCCTTCCATAAATACTTGCCAGGCTTGATTGAAGTTGGAATCAATTTTTGTTAATGTACCCGAATATGCCCATGCACCGGTTACTTCGGAATAATCTTGACCAGCTAGGTATATGTTATCATTAGCATCTGTTGTTAAATTGTATATAAAGCTTCTATAAGTAATTTCATCGCTTAATAAACTGGTATTCCCGTTATTTAAATCAACCTCTAATATTTTTAATTTATTATTAGTATCATAGTACCATGAGTTGTTTAATAAAATGATGGATCCGTTACTTTGAATTATAATACCATTGTCGGCTGGGTAACTGCTATTATATCGATTAATGGTATTTCCTATGTATGTTTTCCATAAAAGCTCACCTGTATTGCTGTCTAATTTTAAAACTATTGATTTAGGGACGTCGTTTGGTGTGTCTGTAGTTCCTAGTTGTCCTCCATCACTAAAAGTGGCAACTTGAGATATACTCCCTGAAACAATAAGATTCCCATCACTAGCTATCTCTACATAATTCGCTACATCGTCAAAGGTTCCTCCAAAAGTATTTACCCATTGCAATTCTCCATTTTCATCATATTTTGCAACATAACCGTCATAACCCCCTCTGGAGTAGATCGCATTTAATGTAGTATTGTCTTTAAAATTAGAAAAATCATAAGAAGCTCCTACGGTATAAATATTACCTGAATCGTCTCTTTTAGAACGATTTTTAGGGCCTGTACCAGAGTAATGAGTAGCCCAGTTTAAAGCAGCTTCTTTTTCAACAACTGAAATATTTATAGTTCCTATGTTACTGTCAGAGGTTCCGTCATTTGCTTTGTAGGTAAATGTTTCATTTCCTATGAATCCAGCATTAGAAGTATAAGTTAGTACTCCGCCTGCTTGTGTTTCTGTGATTATTGCTGTTCCGTTAGTTGGAGCATCAACAATTGTGTAGGTAAGTGCATCTCCATCTTGATCACTTACTTGTAATTGAATATTTGCTGGAACTCCCGTAAATGCCGATCCGTTCTGATTAACTGAAACTGGAGTTGTATTGTCAGGAACATTACAATCAATAGTAGCTCCTGCATCATTAATTGTCCATCCAAAATTATCAATAATACTCTGCCTTTCTGAATCTGCTAAACAGTAAAACACACCTTCAGCGCCAAAAATTACATCAGATTGTAAAGTTTGTTGCGACCAACCAATCAAAAGATTATCATAATTTTCAAAAGATAATCCAGACTGACTAAACATGTTTACCATACTTATAACATCTTTAACATCCCATGAACCTAAATTTTTATTAAACACATACGCATTGTTAAACATCCA
>CABWYN010000031.1 GCA_902509675.1 uncultured Bacteroidota bacterium
TATGCAAATGGTGACATGGTTGGTCACACAGGAAATTTTAAGGCAGCTATGAAAGCCTGTGAAGCTATTGACGAATGTGTTAAAAATGTTGTAGAAAGCTCTATTAAAAATAATTACTCAGTAATATTAATAGCTGATCACGGTAATTGTGATATGATGATAAATTCTGACGGAACTCCAAACACTGCACATACAAAAAATTTAGTTCCTGTAATTCTTATTAATTCAAGTTTTAAAAATATAAATGATGGTATTCTAGCTGACATAGCCCCAACAATACTTAAAATGATGGCACTAAATTGTCCTTCAGAAATGACTGCTAAATCATTAGTATAAATAAAAAATTATATGCAAAAATCGCTAGAAGAAATAGAATTAATTAGAGAAAGTGCATTACTAGTATCAAAAACACTCGGGGTAATTTCAAAAGAAATAAAGGAAGGGGTAACAACACTATATCTAGATAAGATAGCTGAAGAATATATTAGATCTAACGATGGTATCCCTGGTTTTTTAGGATTGTATGATTTTCCTAATACGCTCTGTGCAAGCCCAAATTCTCAAGTTGTTCACGGCATCCCAAATGATATACCGCTTAAAAATGGAGATATAATTTCAATTGATTGTGGCGTTTTAAAAAACGGTTTCTACGGAGACCATGCTTACACATTTTGTGTTGGGGAGGTTAACGATGTAACTAAAAAACTTTTAAAAATTTCAAAAGAGTCTCTATACAAAGGAATTTCAGAATTTAAGTCAGGAAATCGAGTTGGCGATGTTGGGTTTGCAATCCAGAATCATTGTGAAAAAAACGGATATGGAGTTGTTAGGGAACTTGTAGGGCACGGTATAGGTAAAGTAATGCATGAAAAGCCTGAAATGCCAAATTATGGAAGGAAGGGTGCAGGGAAAAAATTTAAGGATGGGATGGTTGTTGCTATTGAACCCATGATAAATATGGGAACTAAAAAAATTATTCAACATAGCGATGGATGGACAATTACTACAAAGGATAATTTACCCAGTGTACATTTTGAACACAATATTGCTATAATAAACGGTAATCCGGAAATTCTATCAACTTTTAAATATATTTACGAATCACTTAGGATAGAATCAAACGAAGAGGATGGTTTTCATAATTATTTCAAATTATGAAAAAATTAGTAAAACTTATTCTTAATTATTTTCCAAGAACAATTTTAACCAGACTTAGTTTTATTGTAAAACCTATTATAAGAATCTATTTAAGAGGTAATAAGTTTACAGATCCGATTGATGGATCTAGTTTTAGAAAATTTTTACCTTATGGATATAATAATGTTAGAGAAAATGCATTATCTCCGTCAACTTTTTCATTAGAAAGACACAGATTGCTTTGGTTATACTTAAAAAATGAAACATTTTTCTTTACAAAAAATTTAAAAGTTCTACATTTTGCACCAGAAGCTGCTTATTATAAAAAATTCAAGAACCTACCAAATATTACCTACCACACTACAGATATTAATTCCCCTTTAGCTACGATTAAAGCTGATATATGCGATTTACCTATTAATGATGATACTTATGATTTTATTCTTTGTAATCATGTCTTAGAACACATTATTGATGATCGCAAAGCAATGAAAGAACTTTACAGAGTGTTAAAAAAAGGAGGAGTTGGTATTTTTCAAGTACCACTAGAAACGACTAGGGAGAAAACATACGAAGATTTCTCTATTGTAAAACCAAATGAAAGAAATATAGCTTTTGGTCAATATGATCATGTTAGAGTATACGGAATGGACTTTTTTGACAGGTTGTCCGAAGTTGGATTTAAGGTAGAAAAATGTAATTATGCAGTAAAACTAAAAAAGGAAGAAATAATAAAATATTGTCTTCCGGAAAATGAAATAATTCCCGTTTGTGTAAAATAATTAATTATAAAAATTATTTAAAATTAATTCTTCAAGTTCATTTTTATTGTTTTCAAATATGATTAATGAAGATATTTCTTTGTTAATTTTGAAAAATTCTTCAATATCACTAATCTTCATGGTATGAATAGCTGTTGCATATGCATCGGCCTCAATACACGTGGAAGCTTTAACAGTAACACTTAAAATTTTAGTTTTAGTAGGTTGTCCCGTTAGTGGATTAATAATATGGGCATATCTGTTACCCATTGCATCAATCTTAAACTTTCTATATGTTCCCGATGATGCTAAAGAAACATCATTTAATTCTAAGGAACTATAATTACTTCTGTCACCGTCAAATCTGGGCATATCGACAGCTACTAGCCATGGTTTGTTTTTATTTATATTGGTACCTAAAGCTTTTATTTCACCACCAATTTCAACCAAATAATTATCAATTTGTTTCTCTTTTAAAAAGTTGCCAATTTGATCTACAGCATAGCCTTTTGCAATGGCGTTAAAATCAATATATGAATCATTAGGTCTTATTAGTTTATCATCAATAATTTTGAACTTATCAAATCCTATTTTAGAAAATAAATAACGTAACTGATCATCTTTTTTTATATCAGGATCGATCATAAATTTTTCTGGACCAAAACCCCAATAATTAACAAGTAAACCAATTGAAGGGTCAAATCTACCTTCTGTAAGCTCATATATTTTTTCTGAGGAATGGAATACATTTTTAAAATGACGATCAAGATTAACAGATTCGTTATTGTTTACCAAAGAAATAATTGAGTTTTTATCGTATGTAGACATTGAAAGATTAATTTCTTCAAAAATATTTTGGATTTCATTTGAATAGTTTGAATTTGAAGAAGTGTAAAATTGAATACTATAAGAAGTTCCAAAAACAAAACCTGAAAGCGAGGTCTTTTTTAATTCATCACACGAAAAAATAGAAAGAAGTGCAAGAAATAAATATTTTTTCATAAAAAAAGTTAAACGCAAACTTAAGTTACAAATTTATCCCCCAAAATCATCAAAACGGATATTTTCATCAGGAATACCAAAATCTTCACCCATTTTCTGAACTGCCTGATTCATTAAAGGCGGGCCACAAAAATATAATTCGATGTCCTCGGGCGAGTCATGAAATTTCAAATAATTATCTATTACACAATTGTGAATAAACCCTAAAAACCCATCACCCTTAGAATCTAAATCTTTTTTTACTTTCCAATTATCTTCAGGAAGTGGATCAGATAAAGCTACATAAAAGTTAAAGTTTTTAAAGTCTTTTTCTAACTTATAAAAGTGGTCCAAATAGAATAGTTCTTTTCTAGATCTACCTCCGTACCAAAAAGTAATTTTTCTTCCTGTCTGTAAAGTTCTGAATAAATGGTACAAGTGGGATCTCATTGGAGCCATTCCTGCTCCACCACCTACATATAACATTTCAGAATCTGAATCATTTATAAAAAATTCTCCGTAGGGTCCAGAAATAGTGACTTTATCACCTGGTTTTCTAGAAAATATATAAGAAGATGCTATACCTGGGTTTATATCTGCCCAACTATTTTTTCCCCTGTCCCAAGGCGGGGTTGCTATTCTTACATTTAACATTATCTCCCTTCCTTCAGCTGGATAGGAAGCCATAGAATAAGCCCTTTCTACAGTTTCTGGATTTTTCATTACTAAAGGCCAAATATTAAACTTATCCCATTCAGAATTAAATTTATCAGATGAGTCATGTTCTTCCGGGTGAGCTGTTATATCCATTTCATTGAACTTTACTTCAGTTTCTGGAATATCAATTTGGATATATCCACCAGCTTTGTAATCCATATCTTCAGGGATTTTAACCACGAATTCTTTGATAAAGGATGCAACATTATAATTACTTACGACAGTTGCCTCCCATTTCTTAATTCCAAAAACTTCTTCCGGGATACTGATATCCATATCCTGCTTAACTTTAACCTGACAAGCTAGTCTAGCACCTGATTTTAACTCTTTTCTGGTAAAATGAGGAGTTTCTGTGGGTAGTGCTTCTCCTCCTCCAGCATTCACATGACATTCGCATTGAATACATGTACCTCCTCCTCCACAGGCTGAGGGTAAAAATATTTTTTGAGCGCTAAGTGTTGTAAGTAATGTGTCTCCTGAGGCAACTTCGATTTCTTTTTCTCCATTAATTTTAATTTTAACAGGGCCGGACGGTGCTAACTTTTCTTTAACAAAGAGAAGTAAAAGTATTAACAGTAACGAGACTACTAATAAAATTCCTACAACTAATAAAATAGACTGAGATATGGATGTAGCTAAAATCATAATTAATTTAAATCAGTGTTATCGTAAACAATATTGTCCTCACTATCAATTTTCACATTTATTGAAATTTCTTCTTGTTCATTTTCAAGATTTGACGGAGCCTCATCACCACCTGTTAACATTCCTCCGAAACTCATAAAACCAATAGCCATTAAACCAGTGATAATAAATGTTATCCCTAGTCCTCTTAGCGGTCCAGGAATCGAAGAATATCTAATTTTTTCTCTAATTGCAGCAATTGCCAATATAGCCAGGAAAAAACCAAAACCTGATCCAATACCATAGGTAGTAGCTAATTGAATAGTTTCTATTTCTCTTGATTGCATAAAGAGAGAACCTCCCAAAATAGCACAATTTACAGCAATCAGTGGCAGAAATATTCCTAGAGAATTATACAAAGCTGGAGAAAATTTTTCTACAATAATCTCAACTAGTTGTACCATTGTAGCAATGGTCGCAATAAATAAAATAAATGATAGAAAACTTAAATTGTAATCTATTAAACTAGGGTGCAACCACACTAGTGCGCCGTCCTGAAGGATATATTGATCAAGAAGCCAATTTAAAGGAACGGTAATAGCTAGAACGAAAGTTACTGCTGCACCTAATCCGATTGCAGTTGATACTTTTTTTGAAACGGCTAGATAAGAGCACATTCCTAAAAAAGTTGCAAATACCATATTGTCAATAAAGACTGATTTAAAAAATAATTCTATATGTTCCATTATTCTTCAATTAAATGTTTACTTCTTGCACGCTGAATCCATATTATAATTCCAACAACTATAAGTGCCATCGGAGACAAAAGCATAAATCCGTTATTTTCATAACCTAGGGCATATAGACCCGTTTTGTCAATTGGATCCCCTAAAACTGCTATTCCCCACAATGTACCTGAGCCTAATAATTCTCTGAAAAATCCTACAATAATTAGAATAACAGCATATCCAAAAGCATTACCAATGCCGTCTAAAAAAGATCTCCAAAGACCATTCCCTAAAGCAAAGGCCTCAAATCTTCCCATAATAATACAATTCGTAATGATTAAGCCAATGAAAACGGATAAGGTCTTACTAAGTTCATATGCAAAAGCTTTTAGAACTAAATCAACAATTATAACAAGTGTTGCTATAACTGTTAATTGAACAATAATTCTAATTTTTGATGGAACGATGTTTCTAATCATAGAAATAACAACGTTTCCAACACCCATAACAAATAGGACTGAAACAGACATCACTACAGAGGCTTCTAATTCTGCCGTAATTGCCAGGGCTGAACATATTCCTAACACTTGAACAGTAATCGGATTATTATCCGACAATGGATCTGAAATAAGTTTAGCATCTTTTTTTGATAAAAATCCCATTTAGTTATTTTTAATTTTATTAAAATATGATTGGTATAGACTTAAATCACTTCTTATCATCGCCGTTACACCGTCTCCGGTAATTGTTGATCCAGCAATCGCATCAACCTCATTGTCATATTTATCATTATTTTTTGGATCTAAGTTTGTTTTCGAAACATTTACTCCTTTAAAATTACCGTTTGAATCTAGTAAGGCCTCACCAATAAAATCATCCATAAAAAATCTTTGTTTGATGTTGGCTCCCAAGCCAGGTGTCTCAGCTTTATGATCAAAATATATTCCCTGTATTGTCATATTTTCATCCATAGATACATAGGCCCAAATTGCATCCCATAATCCTTTCCCTCTAATGGGGGCAACGTATAACTTTTTTTCATCTTTTTCAGCAATGAAAAGTGGGAGTTTTCTGCTGTAATCTGGGTCTTTAGCCAATGCTTTTTCTTTTTTTACATCTATCAGATAAGCATCTTTATCTTCAATAACATTATTATTTTCGATATAAATTTGCTTGGTGATATATTTTTTGAATTCTTGTTCAGCTTTATCAGCTGCGATAAAACTAACACTATTGCCTTGATTCTCATTAATACCAATTGCGTACAATATATTTTGCTGTTTCTCAAGAAGCTTATTAACTCTAATTTTGTCCTTTAATGAAGAATCTACAGCTGCTAGTAAGGTACCGACAATTACCACTAGACCTATTGCAAACATTAGTGTATAAGAATTTTTCTCAGTGTTAATTTCCATATCCTAAATATTTTTAATTTTTAATCTATTTAATCTCATTTTAACATTGGACTGAACAACAAAATGGTCGATTGTTGGGGCAAAAACATTCATTAACAATATTGCCAGAAAAACTCCTTCAGGGTAAGCTGGATTAAAAACCCTGATCATTATAGAAATAAATCCAATTAAAAATCCGTAAATCCATTTTCCTTTGTTGGTCTGTGCGGCTGTTACTGGATCTGTAGCCATAAATACCGCTCCAAATAAAATACTTCCAATAAGTAAATGTTGCCAATAAGGTACACTCATTAGCCCATAAAATTTACTGGACTCACTGATTATCCCACTGTCAACCACACCGTTAAAAATTAACCCCATTACCAAAGCTCCTAGAAGAGTACTTAAAATAATTCTCCAACTACCAATCTTACTAAATATTAAAAACAAGGCACCAAAAACTATTAATAATTTAGAAGTTTCGCCAACAGAACCTGGAATGAACCCATAAAACATGTCGGAAAGAGAATAAATAATATCTTGATTTTGTGCATAACTACCTAGAATTGTTTCACCAGAAATAGCCTCCGGCGTCCCTGCTCTATTCACTGCATCATGAACCCAAACCTTATCCCCACTCATCCATGTTGGATAAGCAAAAAACAAAAATGCTCTAATTGTCAAGGCTGGATTTAAAATATTCATACCTGTTCCACCAAAAACTTCTTTTCCAATTACTACTCCGAAAACTACTGAAACAGCGAGCATCCACAAAGGCAAGTCAACGGGGACTATTAGAGGAACCAGCATACCAGTAACAAGGTAGCCCTCTTCAACTTCGTGACCTTTGATTACTGCGAAAATAAATTCTACGGTAAGTCCCACAACATATGAAACAATTACTAATGGTAGAACCTTGATTGATCCAATCATGAGATTATCAAATGTTAAAAAATTACCAAGTAATGAAGCTTGTCTTACGATTCCATTAGAAGCATCAATCGCAATGTTATGCTGATAACCCGCGTTGAAAATTCCGAAAATAAGACAAGGAACTAACGACATAATGACCGTATTCATTGTTCTTTTTAAATCATCCGCTACTTTTACATGTGTACCCGAAGAAGTAATATCATTTGGGGTAAACAGAAAAGTATGGAATGCATTAAATGCAGGAGCCATTGTCTGGCCCTTAAACTTTTCTTTTATTTCGTGTAATTTTGACTTTATAGACATAATTAACCAATTTCTTTTTTCATTAAATCAAGACCTTTTCTGATAATATCCTGATGCGGTTGCTTAGAAACACATATAAACTCTGTTAATGCAAAATCATCTGGTGAAACCTCATACATACCTAATGCTTCCATCTCATCTAGATCTTGATACATACAGGCTTTTAAAATCTGCATTGGGTATATGTCTAGCGGGAAAATTTGCTCAAAGGACCCTGTCACAACAAATGCCCTATGCTCACCATTAGTATTAGTGTTTAAATCATATTTTTTGTTTGGAAATAACCAAGAGAAAGTAAGTGCACGTGAAAAAGAAAACTTATCGAAGATTGGTTTAGCCCAACCAAATAAATCATAATCATCTCCCTCAGGGATTACAGTGATTTCGTTATCATAATGCCTTAAATGTCCAGATGGACCAAGTTTTGTGCCCGACAAAATATTTCCTGAAATTATTCTTGAATTATCGTATTTAATCTTTAAAAAAGAAGAAATACAAGAACCAATTTTAGTTTTAAAATATTTAGGACTTTCGACAGATGATCCAGAAATTGCGATGATTCTCTCTGCATTATACTTTCCGTTTAGTATAGCATTTCCAATTATTACTAAATCAGGTAAATTTAGAGTCCAAACAACATCACCTTTATTAATTGGTGATGTTTTATTAATAATAGTACTTAAATTACCTGAGGGGTGAGGCCCGCTTACATTGCAAATATTAATATTACTAAGCTCTCTTAAAAAACTTTTACTTTCTTTTCTTAGGGATACATTTACAGACCCATCGGTTAACTTACATAAGTAATCGATAGCGGTGGTAATATTTTTTTTCTCTTCAGCAGTAATATAATCGTAATCAGCTGATAAAGGAGCCGAATCAAATCCAGAAATATAAATTTCTTTTGGATTAGA
>CABWYN010000032.1 GCA_902509675.1 uncultured Bacteroidota bacterium
CTAATGTAAAATGCCACCACTCTTTTGAATAATTTTCAAATCCGTTATCAGACATAACATTATATAAAATCATTCTATTATTTTTTTGTAAATCTGAAATATACGGATAAAAAGTTGACGACTCAATTCCAAAAAAATCATAAATAGTTCCCATATCAATTTGTTTATTTGTGGTTAAATCAATGAGAGAAACATCAATAGTGCTTCCTCTAGAATGACCAGATTTTTTAGCGATATAGCCCAAATCAAATAATTGAGATTTATTTATAGTAGGGTAATAAATATTTTTATTAGTCGTGTCATTTAATTCTTTGGACCACTCATAGAAAAAATCAACAGCGACCTGAGGCCTGTAGGCATCAAAAATAACGAGAGAATAGCCAAGATTAATAAAGTCTTTTTGGGCCTCAATAAGTGCACTAGATGCCTCTTTTGATAATATTACCAAATTAGAATGGTATCCGCTTACCTTACTACCAGTAAAATTTGATTGTGAATAATATTTCAAATCAACGACAATAGTATTGTCAATATCGTTTAAATAAACAAATCCATCAGGTAAATCAGACGATTGAAGCAAAAAAAAATTTACTATGAAAAATAAAATTAATTCTCTCATTTTAAAGTTTTGTTAAAGATAAAATTGATATGTAATATTTGCATACTTTTGTTAAAAAATTTAATTTTTGAAAAAAATAATTTATTTAACATTTCTACTTTTATCGTTCTCTGTAACATCCCAAACTACAAAAAAAGAACTGTTTGTAAAGTACACAAACAATGAAATAATTGTCGATGGAGTTCTCAACGAATCTGACTGGAATAAAACGATTGAAGCTTCCAATTTTTATGAACATTTCCCAAACCATAATTCGCCTTCAAAAAATGAAGCTATAATTAAAGTAATGAATGATGATAATTTTTTATATGTAGGAATTAAAGTTTTTGCATCAACTGAAAAATTAAAAATCAATTCTTTCCGAAGAGATTTCGAAGCTGGAAATTCTGATAATATAACTATGATATTTGACACTTTCAATGACGGCAGTAACGCTTTTGTAATCGGGAGTAATCATTATGGAATTCAAAGAGACATGCTACTATTTAACGGAGGTGGGGGTCTTGAAGATTGGGATATGACATGGGATGTAAAATGGGTTTCAAATTCTAAAATATATGATGATTATTATATTACGGAATGGAAAATACCACTTTCAGCTTTTAAATACAGAGAAGGTGAGACAAAATGGGGTGTAAACTCTTATATGAGAAATACAGAAAATAACACATGGAATTCGTGGAATGAAGTTCCAGAAAATCTGATGTTTTTTAATCTTGGTTTTACTGGAACCATGAATTTTGAAAAACCCCTTGGAAAATCTAAATCCAAAAAATCTATTATTCCATATATAAATTCTGTTGCTTACAATGATTATGAAAATGTAGAAAAAGGAAATAATTTTGAATTTGGAGGTGATGCTAAATTTGTTATTGATAATTCACTTACTTTAGATTTAACCGTCAACCCTGATTTTTCTCAAGTAGAAGTAGATCAGCAGGTTACAAATCTTAGTAGATTTGAGGTTACATTACCTGAAAAAAGACAATTTTTTATTGAAAATAGTGATCTTTTTTCCGGATTTGGAAACAATAGAGAGGCGAGACCTTTTTTCTCTAGAAGAATTGGAATAGCTAAAGATAAAGACGGGAATAATATTGAAAATAAAATTATAGCTGGTCTTAGGCTGAGTGGTAAAATAAATAATAATCTTAGAGTTGGCTTACTAAATATGCAAACAAGTCAAGATATTGAAAATGAAATTTCAGCTTATAATAATTCGATTATTACATTACAACAAAAAGTTTTTGATAGATCAAACTTTAATATATTTTTCATAAATCGTGAGGCTACAGGTGAAAACGAATATATAGAAGAAAACGACAAATTTAACAGGGTATTTGGTTTTGATTACAATCTTAGATCAAAAGATAGCAAATGGGATGGTAAGTACTATTTTCATAGATCTTATTCTCCAGAAGAAAACGAAAATTCAAATTCGTATGGCTTAAGTACATCATATGAATCAAGAAATTTTGGATTTAGAGTTGCAGGTTTATACATTGGAGAAGACTATAGATCTGACTTAGGTTATGTAAGACGTAATAATATAATTAAACTTTACCCTGAAATAAGTTACACCATTTGGCCGGAGAAATCTAGGTTTCTTAATCACAGATTTGAATTCACACCTGTTTTTATACTTAAGCCTGGATTAAATAATGAAATATCAGATTATTATATTATATCAAAATTTGATACCTATGGAATAAATAGTGAGAGAATAAATATTAGTATGTGGAATAACTACACATATTTATATGAAGATTTTGATCCCACGGGAACCAATAATGGTAACCCTTTGCCTGCCAACTCAGAATACTATTATACCAATTTTAATATTTCTTATAATTCAGATTATTCAAAAGATTTTACCTACGAGATTAGACCTTCTTATGGAAACTTCTACAATGGAACAAAAACTTCTCTTGATATTGAACTTAGTCAACGGATAAGACCAAAATTCACAAGTTCAATTGAAATGAAATATGATAAAGTAAAATTACCAAAACCATATTCGTCTGCAAATATTATTTTAATTGCTCCAAGATTTGAATTCACATTTTCTAAAAATGTTTATTGGGCAACTCTAATACAATACAGTAATCAGAGTGAAAATTTAAGTTTAAATACTAGATTGCAATGGAGATTTGCACCCCTATCAGATTTATTTCTGGTTTACAACGATAATTACTACACAGATAACAGATATAATAGTATTTTTATCCCAAGAGTAAAAAATAGATCAATTAATCTTAAACTTACTTATTGGCTTGACATTTAAATGAAAAAATTTACATTAATCATTTTTACCGTTGTATGCTCCTGTTTATCTGACAAAGATGAAATAAATATTAGTGGTGAAATTAAGGGATTAAACAACTCTTTTATTTATTTAATTCAACCAGATAAGAATATTTTGCTAGATTCAAGCAAAGTAGTGAACGAAAAGTTTGATTTAGCAGCTGATATTAATGAACCCTTTGAATTAATGCTTAAAATTGAATCAAAAGATTCAGAAAATAGCTTTAGTTTTATTTCAGAACCCTTTTCTAAAATTATATTTACAAGCTCTAAAGAAAAGTTTGAATTTAACGGTAAAATAGAAAATTCTGAATTAAACGCTGAATTTGAAAAATTAAATAGCCAAATTAATCGATATAATGATATTGATCTTCAAATGCTTGAGCAACAAATACAGGCATTAGTAGAAAATAATAGTAAGAAATTTGATTCGTTAAATGAAGAAAGACTTAAGGTCAATCAAAAGAAAATATTATTTATTGTTAATTATTGTCTAAATAATACTTCAAACTTTCTATCCCCATACTTAGCATATAAGTATAAGGAAAATATAAACAAAAGTTTTTTAGAAAATATTTATCAAAATCTATCAAAAGAATTGAAAGATACATACTACGGAGAAAAGTTAATTAATCCCTAGAATAGTCGTCCTGTAAACGAATGATATCTTCTTCATCTGAAGGATTTTCAATATCAGTATGGATCCAGATTTCAGCGACAATTCCAGGCTTTGAAAGACCAACTAAACGATGTCTTTCCTCTTTATCAAATTTTATCAAATCCCCTTCTTTATGAATATACATTTCATTTTCTTTATCACTACTAGATCTTATAACCCCAACAGCATTTTTATAAACTTTCCATATTTCTTTTCTTCTGTAATGATATTGCCATGATAATCTTGAATTTTGATTTACTATTAAAATCTTAGGACTAACTCTGCCATCAATTTTATCTATGTCTTCTGAAATAAATTGATTTATGAATTTTTCAGACTGTGACTCATTAATTAAAAGAAAACCACCCCATGGTCTATCAAAATCATAACCTATAATTTCATATCCCTTGGATTCTATTTCTTTTTTTATCGAAAAAAATAAATTACTCATAATTAATTCGAAGGATATGTTACAAAGTTTCTTGGTGTCTCGAATAACGTAACTGAAATATTTAAGTCATTAGAAATCTTTTTTCTAAGAAGTTTATGTATGTATATACAAATATTCTCAGCCGATGGAATAGTGTTTGAAAAGTAATCAACATCTAAGTTTAAGTTTTTATGATCTAATTTTTCTTCAACCTCATCCTTTATGATTTTTTTTAACACACCCATGTCAATAACATAGCCGGTTTCTGGGTTAATTTTTCCTGTAACATTAACAATCATTTCATAATTATGACCATGATAGTTTAGATTATTACATTTTCCAAAAACCTTTTCGTTCTTCTCTTCAGACCAATTCTTGTTAAATAGTCGATGTGCAGCATTAAAATGAGCTTTTCTACTTACGGTAACTTCCATTTCTTTAAACTTTGTGAATATTTATTAATAATTATTTTAAACCAAGCTGTATATTTTTCCGAATTATCTTTCATATCATTGACAAGTTCATCAATAGAAATCCATTTCCACTCGTCTACTTCATCGAGATTAATATTTGGCAAACCATTATATATCCCAACTAAAATATGATCAAACTCATGTTCTATTAAACCATTTGAAAAAGAAACCTTATATATAAAAGACTCAAAATCATAAAGTTGAGTGATAAAACCCATTTCTTCATTTAACCTTCTTTTTCCAGCTGAAATATTATCTTCATTTTCTCTTTGATGACTACAACAAGTATTAGACCAAAGAGATGGAGTGTGATATTTTGTTGATGCTCTTTTTTGAAGCATAACTTCTCCATTGTTGTTGAAAATTATTACTGAAAAAGCTCTGTGTAGTACACCCTTTAGATGAGCTTCCATCTTAGGCATTAGTCCCACCTGGTTATTTGAATCATCAACTAAGACTACTTTTTCTTCCTGCATAAATCAAAAATAGGAATGGAAAACGAATAAACCTAATAAATTATGCTTTGCCAGTTGGCCCAAAATTCATTTGAAATTTAGGATTATCATAATCTTTAATAGATCCAAAGTTATCTTCAAATCTATTAATGTTATCATTCAAAGCCTTAGAAAGTTTTTTAGCATGTTGGGGGGTAATTATAATCCTAGATTTAACCTTATTTTTTGGAGAACCTGGCATAATAGAAATAAAATCAATAACAAACTCTGAAACTGAATGATTTATTATAGCTAGATTAGAATAGGTTCCTTCTGCTACCTTTTCATCCAGTTCAATATTAATTTTGCCCTTATTATCTTTTTTCTTGTTCATCAAAAAATTAATTAGTATTTAATTCTTCCTCTCCTAAACTCGCATCCATTAATTCGTCATAACTTTCTTTAGAACCAACCAATATATCGTCATATTTTCTTAATCCTGTACCGGCTGGAATTCTATGTCCAACTATTACATTTTCTTTAAGACCATCTAAATTATCAACTCTAGCATTTACAGCTGACTCGTTTAGAACCTTAGTTGTTTCTTGGAATGAAGCAGCAGAAATAAATGATTTAGTTTGTAATGAAGCTTTAGTAATACCCTGTAACATTGGTGTAGCAGTAGCTGGTCTAGCATCTCTAGCAACTAAAAGATTCTTATCTTCTCTTCTTAAGATAGAATTCTCGTCTCTAAAATCTCTAGATGAAATTATTTGACCTACTTTATAATTCTCAGAGTCTCCTGAATCTTCTACAATTTTCTTTCCGAAAATGCTATCATTTTCGTCAATAAAATCAGACTTATGTATTAATTGATCTTGCAAGAAAATCGTATCTCCAGAGTCTTTAATTTTAACTTTTCTCATCATTTGTCTAACAACGACTTCAAAATGCTTATCGTTAATTTTTACCCCTTGAAGTCTATAAACTTCTTGAACTTCATTTACAAGATATTGCTGTACAGCTGAAGGACCTTTGATATTTAAAATATCATTTGGTGTAATCGAGCCTTCAGACATAGGAGTACCGGCTTTAACAAAATCATTTTCTTGAACCAAAATCTGATTTGACAATTTGATAAGATATTTTCTGATTTCTCCAGTTTTTGCCTCGATAATAATCTCTCTATTACCTCTCTTTATTTTTCCAAATGAAACAACACCGTCAATTTCACTGACAATTGCAGGATTAGAAGGGTTTCTAGCCTCGAATAGTTCAGTTACTCTTGGGAGACCACCAGTAATATCACCAGTTTTTGCAGATTTTCTAGGAATTTTAACTAAAATTTTACCTAAATCAATTTTATCTCCATCATTAACAACTAAATGTGCTCCAACAGGTAAGTTATATGATCTAATGATTTCATCCTTAGAATTCTTTACCAGTAATGTAGGGATCATTTTTTTGTTTCTTGACTCAATAATTACTTTCTCCTGGAAACCTGTTTGTTCATCAATTTCTACTTCATAGGTTAATCCTTGTTGGATATTTTCATAACTAATCTTACCTGCATAGTCAGAGATAATAACACCATTGTATGGATCCCATTCACAAATTAATGTGCCTTTCTTAACTTTTTTCTTGCCCTTGACATAAAGGAAAGATCCGTATGGAATATTATTATTACTCAAGGTTAAACCAGTATTAGGATCAGAAATTTTAATTTCTGAGGTTCTTGAAATTACAATTTCTACATCTTCACCGTCATTATTTTTACCTTTTACAGTCTTTAAATCTTCAATTTCAATATTACCATCAAATTTTGCTGTAACACTATTTTCTTCTGAGATGTTACCAGCAATACCACCCACGTGGAATGTTCTTAATGTAAGCTGTGTACCAGGCTCACCAATAGACTGAGCAGCTACTACTCCTACAGCTTCTCCCATTTGAACATTTTTTCCAGTAGCTAAATTTCTTCCATAACACTTAGAACATATTCCTCGCTTAGTTTCACATGTTAAAGCAGATCTTACTTCTACACTATCTACCGAAGAATTTTCAATATTTTTTGAAATCATGTCATTAATTAAATCTCCTGATTTAACCAAAAGATCTCCGGTGATCGGATCGTAAACATCGTGTAATGATGTACGTCCAACTATTCTATCACCCAGCTTTTCTACGATTTCTTCATTCTTTTTTAGCGGAGAAACAGTTATACCTCTAAGTGTACCGCAATCATGTTCAGTTACAATTACATCTTGTGAAACATCAACAAGCCTTCTGGTTAGATAACCAGCATCAGCTGTTTTTAAAGCAGTATCTGCCAGTCCTTTTCTAGCACCATGCGTTGATATGAAATACTCTAAAATTGAAAGACCTTCTTTAAAATTTGAAAGAATTGGATTTTCAATAATTTCACCACCACCAGCAGTAGATTTTTTCGGTTTAGCCATCAAACCTCTCATTCCTGTAAGCTGTCTAATTTGCTCTTTGGAACCTCTAGCTCCTGAATCAAGCATCATATAAACAGAATTAAATCCTTGTTGATCTTCTCTAATTCTTTTCATAGAAAGCTCTGTAAGTTCAGCATTAGTAGAAGTCCATATATCAATTACCTGATTATATCTTTCATTATTTGTAATCAATCCCATGTTATAGTTTGATTTTATGACATCAACCTGCTTATTTGCTTTATTAATCATTTCAAACTTCTCATTGGGAATAATAATATCACCTAAACTGAAAGAAAGTCCCCCTTGAAATGCAAACTTGTATCCTAGTGTTTTTATTTCATCTAAAAATTCAGCAGTTTCAGGAACGCTTGTCAACTTAAGTATATCCCCGATAATATCACGTAATGATTTCTTAGTAAGAACTTCGTTTATGTATCCAGCGGCTTCAGGAACTTTTTCGTTGAATAAAACTCTTCCTACAGTAGTATCTACAATTTTATCTACTAAATTATTATCAGAGTCAAAGTCTTTTGTTTTTACCTTAATTGTTGCATTCAAATCAACTTTTTTCTCATTGTACGCAATTACTACCTCTTCAGGTGAATAAAAAGTTAACCCTTCACCAAGAACAGTAATATTTTTATCAGAAACTTTTTGTTTAGTCATATAATATAAACCTAAGACCATATCCTGAGAAGGAACGGTTATCGGAGATCCATTTGCTGGATTAAGAATATTG
>CABWYN010000033.1 GCA_902509675.1 uncultured Bacteroidota bacterium
GCAAATAAAGATTCTGTAAATAACAAATTAAGCGAAGTTGTTGTTACTGCAACTAAAACTCAAAGAGTCCTGTCTTCCCTACCCATGAATGTAACAATAGTAAAAAAAGAAAATATTCAAAAAATTAATGCTAATAGACTTAGTGATGTGATCAATGAAGAATTTGGATTGATAACCGTTTCTGATTTTGGAGGAGGTGAAGGGATCCAAATGCAAGGACTAGACTCTCAATATACACTGATTTTAATCGATAATCAACCAATAATAGGGAGACTTGCCGGGACTCTAGATTTAGATAGAATTGCTGTTGAAAATATCAAACAAATTGAAATTGTCAGAGGGGCGTCATCAAGCTTATACGGAAACGAAGCATTAGCAGGTGTAGTTAATATTATAACTAATGAACCTAATGAAGGGCTAAGCGCTATGCTATCAAGCTCTATCGAAACTAATAACACTAAGGATAATAATATATCCTTAACTTTTAAAGAAGGTTCTTTTACCAGTTCATTATTTTTCAACTCATACTCTAGTGATGGATATGACTTAAATAATAATGATGAATTAAAAACCGTAAATGAATTTGAAAATAAAACGTTACAACTAAAATTAGGTTATAAAATTAATAACAACTTTGACATAAAACTTAATTCAAGATATTTTACCCAGTCGGTTGAAAATATAGCTCCAAATAATCAAGCTGGTAAAACCGATACGAGAGAGGATAATATTAACCTCTCTATTCACCACAAATCAAATAAAATAAACTCCGACCTTGACCTGTATTTCACATCCTATTATGGATTTGAATATTTGAACGATGAAAGCGAAAATCTAGTAAGCGAGAGTTATTATGATCAAATTCTTTTTAAACCTGAAATTAAATCGATTTACTCTGTTAACGATAATGATAAAATCATACTTGGTGCTGGTTTAAAACATGAATCACTAAAAAGAACATATTTTGATATAAATCCTGAACAAAATTCACCTTTTTTATATTTTCAATATGACTATAATCCAAATGAAAAAATTAATTTAATTTTCGGAGGGAGATATGATCGTTTTAAAGATTACAAATCACAGTTCAGCCCTAAGTTTTCTGGAATTTATAAACTTGATGAAAATAAGTCTTTAAAAATATCTGTTGGATATGGGTTTAAATCACCTGATTTTAGACAATTGTATTTCAATTTCTCAAACTCTGTAATCGGATACTCTGTAATCGGATATAACGTATATGAGAATGTTCTTAATCAGTTAATTGAGCAAGGTGAAATTTCTAGTGTAATAATTCCTGTAGAAGAATTTAACGAATCTTTGAAACCTGAAAGCTCATTCAGTGTAAATATTGGATATGATTTGAAGTTAAATGACAATATAAATTTCAAAACAAATCTATTTAACAATATAACTAAAGACTTAATTGACACCAGAGTTGTAGCAGGAAAAACAAATGGACAGAATGTTTTTAGCTATTATAATATAAATGAGGTTCTAACCTCTGGTTTTGAATTTGAAACTATTTACAAATTTGATAATTATTTAAAATTTTCAATTGGATATCAATTATTGTACGCTTTTGATCTTGATGCGTTAAATGAATTCAAAAATGGAAATATCTATGCTCGGTTATCGGTCAACTCACCATCTTTTCAATTAAAAAAATCAGATTATTATGGTCTGTATAATAGGTCTAGACACATGGCTATGTTTAAAGTATCTTTATATCATCCAAAAAGCAAAATAGATACTAGACTAAGAATTAGATATAGAAGTAAATATGGCTTATATGATAGTAACGGTAATAATTATCTAGATAAATATGATGATTTTGTAAAAAGTTACTTTACAGCTAATTTAGCTTTTAATAAAACATTAAATAAAATAAATATCTCTGCAGGCGTAGAGAATTTATTGAATTACACGGACAATAATAATATATCAAATCTCAGTGGTAGATTATATTATTTAAAAATAAATCTAAAACTAAACAACAAATCATGAAACAAATACCGATAATTCTTTTACTACTATTTATTTGTTCATGTGACGAAGATTCTAGCTATGATCCAACGATAAACTTTGAAACCATATCAAACTTATATGCACCTGTTGAAGGCGGGCAGGGTCAAACGAATTCAGGTTCTTTTACAAAATTTGATTTTGAAACTGGCTCAACAACCGAAAGCGATACTGATTGGGATATTGCATTTAGAGGCACATCAATTATTGTAAATGGAGGGACTGGCTTAAATGATAGCTATGAACCTGAAAGGAACGGAGATGCTGGTGCATATATTTTTAACGGTACATTAGCACAGCTAGAATCAGTAGATAATGATTTATTTTTACAAGATTCTCAAATCGGATATGCTGTTCAAACTGGATCGGGAAACGGATGGTATAATTACACAGGTTCTCCGGAACATTTAATTTTACCAATACCTGGAAAGATATTGGTTTTTAGAACTAGAAATAATAAATTTTCAAAAGTTGAAATATTAAGTTATTATTTTGATGCACCTGAAAGTCCTGACGGACTTTCAGATGAAAGTCGCTATTATACATTTAACTATGTGTACCAAAATGAAGCTGGTAACACCTCTTTTTACTAATTTAGAATATTAGATTTATTTATATTTTTTGGTATTGTACACGAATCATATTTACCAAAGATCTTATATCTATTTTTTGAAATAAGGTTATAAAAAATATCTAATAAGAAATCAGGTAAAATCAAAACAAAAAACTTAACTATTGGATTAATCTTAAGAAATCTAATACAATGTTTAATCGCAGCTGATTTTTTTAAAACTTTATTTTTATTATTTATTACAAATACTGTATCACTTAGAGTTAACTCAGGGTAGTTTTTATTTATAAATGAACTTTCAAAATTTGTAAAATAAATGTTTTTTGAAGGGTTTTTCTTTGATACCCAGTGAACATATTTATTGCAGAGAACACAAAACCCATCAAATACTACTATTATTTTTTCCATTTAAAATTTGAATTGTAAGGTAAAATAATAATTTCTTGGTGGAGAGGGTATAATTCCGGGTCCAGGATAACCTGTTGCTCTTCGAGTAAAATAATAATTATTCAATACGTTATTAATTCCTGTTTCAAATTTAAATTTACCCAACTTATAGTTAACAGAGAAGTCTAAGATGTCATAAGAGGGAATCGAACCAATAACTCCGCTTAGATTTGAATCTTCTGAATTCGAGGAATCTGAAAATTGCCTAGACAAATAAGAATATTGTAAGTATGAAGTAAAGTTTTTGTAACCAAATTTAAGTCCATATTTAAAGTTATATTTTGGAACAAATTCAACTTCATTCCCCTTAACTCCAGGCTCATTTGAACGCGTATATTCAGATTGAATTAAAGAAAAATTAAAAAAGGTGTTAAATATGTACTTTGAATTCATACCGACTATTTTCTTCAAATTAAGATCAATCAAAGTCTCAAGTCCAAAAATTTTAGCATCACCCGTATTAGTTCTATAAGCCTTAGTATTACCATCGTCAAAAAGTTTTTGGACAAAACCAATTCTATTATTATATGCTAAATGGAAAAAACTTGCATCAAAATTTACATTGTTGTCAAAATTACCTCTAACACCAAAATCAAAAGTATATCCATTTTCATCAGAAATTTCAGGATCAATAGCGTATGCCGGATTAACCGTACTGATATCTGCAAAAGTTACCGATCTATAATTTTGGGAGAAATTTCCATAAACTTCTGTTTCTTCGTTAAAGTCAAACGTAATTCCTAATCCTGACAACAAAAATAATCTTTCATTTTTTCTGTCCTCAAAAACAGTATCGTGTTGTATGACATTTAGTGCAGCATCCTGGATAATTCTTTCATAATTCCCTTCAGCCTTTGTATTTATGTATTCAAGTCTAAACCCAGGGGTGACAGAAATTTTTTTAGAAAACTTTATAATATTTTCTCCAAATAGAGAAATATTCTGATTTGGGTATTTATAGGATGACTGATTACTATAATTTGGAAACTCATCCTGAAAAAAATCAAAGTCTGCATCCGACGTATCACTTCCTGGCCCTTGCCTACTCTGATTATTAGCAAAGTATAATTTTGAACCTAGAACAAAGATTGACTCTTTTTCAAAAAGCTTATAATTATTTAAAAATCTAACCTCTAATCCTACATTTTTAAAATCTCCATAAATTAAATCTCTGGGGCCATTATTATCAATTTGATCAACCCTATTTACTCTAAAACCTAAAGCATTTCTATTGGCATTTAACCCAAATAAATTAATTGAAAATGAATTTTTTGAATTAAGCTCATAACTGTACGTAAGATTATATAATAACCAATCAACACTAAACCAATTTCTTTCCCTGTTAGACTGAAAAGGATTTGTGTCAAACATAGAATCATTTAGTCCACCTGCCTGTTGAGTTAAATAAGTAAAATAGGTTAAATCAAAAGAAATCTTTGATTTATCATTAAAATCGTAAATGGTTTTTAAAAAAAAGTTTTTTGAGTTGAAAAATGAATTTTTTCTAAAACCATCACCCTGCTTAAAATTAAAATAACTGTAATATCTGAGTTTATTTGAAGCCCCCTTATAGCTAGTAAAATTTGTAAAAAGATTATTACTTCCATAAGAGTTTCTGACAACTATTTCATCCTCCTGATTTTTTTTTGGTTCTTTAATTACAAAATTTACCAGGCCGCCAAATTGTGTACCGTATTGTAATGATGCCGCTCCTCTTACAATCTGAATATTTTTTATTGCCTCAGCAGGGGGTGTATAATAACTCTCAGGGTAACCCAACACATCGGCACTTATATCATAGCCATTTTGTCTTGTATTGAAATTTGAAGTCCTATTTGGATCTAACCCTCTACCTCCTATATTTAATTGAAGGCCAGCATCATCATTTTGATATATATTTAGGCCTGCTATCTGAGAAAATATTTGTCTTGAATTATTACTTGCCAAATTGGCCATACTTTGGTCAACTAGAATTACTTCATTCTTTTTCCCCTCAAAAATACTTGTACCTTCAACTGCATTTAATCTTTCTAATGAAAAGACCTTTTCATTTCTGGCGATTATTTCGATCTCATCCAGATTTTCTATTAAAGGTTTTAAATAAATAGTATTTGTAGATTTAAGCTCATTTAACTCTAAATCTTTGACAAAATAATTTTCTGAGTAAAAAGTTAAAATTGTAAAATCAATATTTTGCAGACTATAATATCCAGTCTCATCAGAAATGGTCAACAAGCCGTTACTTTTTGAATAAACTTTAACATTGGAAAGAGTATCACCACTATCTTCGTCAAGAACATAACCAGAAATGATTTCTTGAGAAATTAACGAATTCGAGAAAATCGAAGCGAAAAGTAATATTTTATAATAAGCTCTTAATTTCATCATCTAGGGGTAAAATCCAATCTTTATTTTTAAAACCTCTTTTTTGTTTTGTCAAATCAATATCAGGATTAATAAACTTTTGACTAGGCCTTCCATTTAGCGTAACATAGCTATCAGCATATACAGAGATATCACCAAATCCTCTATTGCTATAAACATCTGCTAAGTAGTGAGCATACTCAATTATCATGTCTGGCTGAAAACTCATCTGCTTTTCTTGAAATTTTGTCAAATATAAGTTGTTGTTTACTAACTCCGAATTTCCTGTTAAATTATCAACAACTTTAAAACTTGTATACCCCGCTTTTTCGATTAACATAACTCTCCATGAAAACCTGTATCCTTGCTCAGTCCATAATAATTCACCTGGATACAATGTACTTCTTAGTGGAAATAAAATTTGTAACAAAAAGAAAATAGACACAATTAGTAATGATGCTCTTTGCATTTTTATATTAGAAAAATATTCAGGATTTTCAGATTCAAACTCTCTTATTCTAAGAATTTTTTTAATAAAACTTAATATTTTGTTATGTACATCACTGTCAAAAAATATTATACAACTAAAAATCATTATCACAGGAAACATCCCTATAGCTGGAAATAAAATCCTTGTTAGAACATGAAATATTATAACCATAATAAAGGCAAAAAATCTGGTTCTTCTGTAAAGAAGCAGAAACGGAATAAAAATATCATATAACATTCCACCCCAACTAAAGAGATAATACGTGAAATCTTGTTGAAGTAATGTGTCACCGATTAAAGGGATTGTATATTTTGTTTTTAACCAAATTTTTAAAGGCTGAGCATTAAATAACCAATCAGAATTAACTTTAGCTAGGCCTGCATATAGGTATACTATTAATAACATCAACTTGAGTGAATCTATGGTCCATTTCGGTATCTTTTTTCTATTTTTTGAGTCAAGTGAAAGATATGATGAACAGGGTAAAAAAATCATTAAAAAGGATAATGAACTAACTAGATAATAGTGGTTTAAATAAGTTGTTTTATCCATTAACTCGATATAAGTAAAACTTAAAAATAGTATTATGATAGAAATTCTATACTTGTAACCTAGCATAACAAAAAAAGCAGAGAAAAAACAAATAAAAAAAATCAAATAGGTATAGATTCCTAGTGGCTTTACCCATGAAAATCCTAAGTATGAAAAGTGAAAATTTGGTTCTAAATACAATGATTCTATCCATCCATTAAACCAGAATCTTGCAATACTGAACATCACCAGAACACCAAAACCAATTCTGTATACAGCTAAAGAATATGGACTTTCTTTAAGACTAAAATATTCTGAAATTATTTTTTTCACAGCAAATAATTAATCACCATCTGCATCATAATAATCTACAGAAATACCAAGAATAGATAACATGTTTGTTTTTAGCCGTACAACGCCTTGCTGTATTGCCTGGTATGTTTCTAGCATTTTTATATTTTCAGTTTCTATCTGATTGACAAAATTATCTTCTAATTCGTTTAATTTTTCCATGGAATTTTCAAACGAATCTTGTATATCATCATTAAGACCCGTAAACATAGATGAATCAGAATAATTAGTGTCATCTAAGTAAGCTAAATAATCATATAATCCCTCACCATTAACCTGGGCTTCTCCAAAATGAATTCCATTAAAAAAATCATCAGAAGCCTGTAACGCTTCTTTTGCCAAAATTTTCGAAATATCTTGTTTATAATATGCTTCAACATTTTGAGGTAGTAAACCAGACCAAACACCAGCTGGTATTCCAATTTTATTAGCCCGTAAGCCTTTCTCGAAATAATAAACAAAATCATTAGCTAGCATATTTAAGCTGGAAGTAGATGTGTTACCAGTAGAACTTATAAAGTCATTTTTATTATTATTCCAATAATCAAGAACTCCTTGAGTATTAACATGCATTCTTTCCACAACTAAAGAAAGGTACGCCATGAAAGTATTTGTATTGCCATTGTCATTGATGTAATTATTTAGAATTAAATCATTAGATTCTGCAAGACCAAATAATAAATAATCAACTGCAGGAAACCCTTGAGCAGCATAATTATACGGATTATTCATGTCTATGTCCTGAGCTGAAATATTGGACATTATCCTCGTAACATTTGCAGGGTAAATATTCATTTTTGACACATAATAAATTTCCTCAGCATATCCGATATTAAACATTTCAATATGCTGCCAGGCCTTATAGGTTTCGATAAATTGTTCCTGAACAAATTCTAAATTTTGAATGGTTCTTTCATCTTCAAAATTTGAAATAGTAGTGTTAAAAGTATTTAGTTCTGAACTAAAATTTTCATGAGCAGGGATAATAATATTTTCGACAAGATTACTTAACAATGCCGATCTATCATAGTTATCAGAAGTTGTTGATTGAGAATTATCATTCTCATTACATGAGGTGATCATTGTTATGATCATTA
>CABWYN010000034.1 GCA_902509675.1 uncultured Bacteroidota bacterium
GATGTTCCTTCTGCTGGATCTGATGGTAAAGCAATTCACGTTCTTGTAACTGAGGATATTGCTGACTTATCAAGTTATGGATTAGGTGTTGCTAACAATGGTGGTGGTACCGACGGTCAGGAATACACATTCCCAGAAGGTTCTGCAACTGCTGGACAGCAGTATACACAAAACTAAAAGTGTCTAAATGTAAACTTGCGTTTAAGCCGTTTGCGCCGTTTTTATAGATCTGCACTCTGTAATCATTAACTTCAGTCACTTCATAAGTAACTGTCATTTCTGTCCAGTCAGCATTTGCACCACAATTAGATTGTGGAACTTCGATTGGGTCATTTACATTAGTCCAACCACCACTACCGTCTGACATTTTAAAAGACAGTGCAGGGCCTCCATTAGAATAATCTAAATTGCCGCAATTTGTCCATCTGTGATAGAAAGTTAATGTATAAGTTCCTAATGGAAGTTGGCTAAATTCTTGAGCCACAAATTCTCCATTACCACTGTTATTGGCAAACATTTTCCACATTCTATCAGGTGAATGAACAGGACCATGATTACCATTAGTAGGAGCATAATTTGTTCCATTAGTAGCTGTCCATCCACATGGAGCACAGCCAGTACCAGAGCCTGTAACTTGTTCTGTAGTTAATGCACCATTTGTAGTGGCCATTAAATCATCACCGACGTTCTGGGAATTCATTGATAAACTAAATAAAAATACGAAGGCAACAAATGTGCTCTGCCATAATTTTAGGTTAGTTAATAATTGAGTAATTTTCATCATAAGTTTGATTTTTTGTTATTAAATACTTTTTTTATGCATGCTCCAGGATTTCATTTTTTCATCCCCAAGCACACCATTAAGTCTTCCCCACAATCTATTTTGTAGTTTTCTTAACTCTGCTTTCATTTGTCTTTTATCGGATTGATGAACTTTTCGGATTCTTTGTGCGTCAATAAATCTTTTAAGTTGAATGTGGTAAATCTTTTCAGATGTTTCGTCGTCTAAAGACAAAACCACAGTCATTTCATCAGATAATTTTTTAGCACGTTCCTGAAGTCCGTCTTGCGAAAAAGCAGAAAATGAAAACAATAATAAGAATAATAGAATGTAAAGTTTCTTCATATAAAATTGAAATAGCTCGTAATATAATGAAATTTATATATTAATCAAGAATATTATAATTTTTATTTGACAGAATTGTGTCTTTAATAATGATTACTTGTAAATGTTATACAATCAATAATTTTTAGTGGTAAGAATTGATAATATTTAATTTTTTTTTCTTCCAAGTGATCCCTTTATTCCATTTCGGTGCTCGCACTTCATGTAAGTAATTTTCTAGTATTTTTTTTATTTTACTAACAAGTTTTTCATGAATTAATCTGCCGTTAATATAAACACTTGAGAGATCATATGATTCGGAAAAATCGTTTTTTATATCGAATAATTTAACCTCATTATTATCATGGAATTTAATTAGTTTAATGCTGTCAATTATTATTGCAGAGTGAGCTCTTTCCAAGGCAATTTTATTCTCATAGGGAACATGAAATATTAACCCATTTGTATTTCTTTGAACCACTTTTGATTTGTTTAGTAATATATTTTTAATACTGCCACCGTCAAGAGTTTTTTCTTTTAAATTCTTGTTTCCAGCTAAGTCAATGATTGTGGGAAGTAGATCCGAAAAAGAAATTGGAGTTTCAGACTGACTGTTTTCACTAATGCCTGGGCCGGAAATAATAAAAGGAACTCTTATGCCGCCTTCCATCGCATCCCATTTGCCTCTTTGTAAGGGGTGATTAAAGCTCTTTTTATAATTTTTTCGTGGAGCAATAATGGGAACCGATCCATTATCTGAAGAGTAAATTATATAGGTATTATCTTCAATCCCTAACTCTTTTAACTTGGTTAAAATCAAACCTACACTGGTATCTAAATCTTCAGTCATAGCTGCCAACCCAATATTATTATGATTTTTCCCTGGTTTTTTGTTTCTATATTTTTCAAATGTCTTTTGCCTCATTACCAAATCGGAATGTATAGCATAGTGCGAAATCTGTAGATAAAAAGGTGCATTTTCATTATGACTATTTTCAATAAAATTTATCGCTCTTTTTGTAATACTGAATATTTTTTTTGGATCTGTATCAATGGTATTACTCCATTGAAGTTCATTTGAGTCCCAATTAAAAACTCCGTCTTTATTTTTTGTAGCTCCATCACTTTCGTCATAACCAAAAGTTTGCGGATTGGAATCCATACCCCATTTTCCAAAATGGGCAGTTTTATAGTTTGAATTAATTTTTTTTAATTTTTTTGGAATGGTAAAGTCAGTTTCGTGATTTATGTGTTCTGTATTCATGCCTACTCTGATCATTTGCAGTCTAGCTGGTGTCTTTCCCATCTGAATACTGTATCTAGATGGAGCACACACAGGAGCACTTGCATAGGCATAAGAAAATTTTATTCCTTTCTTGGCTATTTTTTCTATTTCAGGGGTTTCATAAAAATCACTCTTAGATTCTTCTAATCCGTTTAACATTTCAACAGATGTTCCATTCCAGCCTTGATCATCAGCCAGAATAAAAATGAAATTTGGATGTTCTGAATTGTTTTGAGAGTTTAGAAAATTTATCAATAACAAACAGAAAAAAAAGAATAAATATTTTCTTAAACTTGTCATCTAATCAATCTGACTATTTGTGGAGGTTTCAATTAATGGAATTGGCCATGTATAATCTTCTGCTTGTCTAGCTCCATCAGTATCTCCATAAATAAATCTACAATATTCATCATATACTCCAAATCTAGTCAAGTCAAAGAATCTATGACCCTCCATATATAGTTCAACAGCTCTTTCCCTTAACAATTCTTCTCTAAATGAATTCATGGTATAGGCCGAATAATCAATTTCACCCATTTCTACACGATTTCTTAAAATATTTACATCATTGTTTGCCGCTGCAGGATCTGATGAAATTTCAGCATTAGCCTCAGCTCTCATGAGGAATACATCAGCTAATCTTATAATATGCCAATTTTGCCTACTTGTATACTCAGTTGTTGCTTCTGAGTCTATATATTTTGCTGTCCATATTTGCCATAGGGTTCCTAAATTATTCCCTGTTGCTATATTGGTAGGAATATATCCTGTAGTTCCTGGATTTACATTGAAAATTCTTGTGCTTGTTTCATATTGGGTGATTATTGAATTTTGGAATCTGTTGTCATACTTATCTATTCTATTATTAATAAAAAGAGGTTTTAATTTATTGTTGCCTCCAAACCCACTACCAGAAAGTCCAGCATTTCTAGGAGTAAATAAATTTGAAACAGCAGTTCCTTGTCCTGTCAATGAGGATCCTTGAACGTCAAAAATCATCTCAGAGTTATTTCCATTATCGGCATCAAAAATTGTTACCCATTCATCTAAAGATCCAGAAAGGTTGAATCCTTGACCATTTATAGCTGAATCGCACTCGTCTTTAGCATATTGATAATAATTAATATATGATTCTGGAAATTCTAGATACAGTTCATTGCCTAATATACCTTCGCTTGCCGTTCTTTTACTCGAAGCAATTTGGGTGTATACTTTTGCTAACATTGCATGAGCAGAGGTATTAGTAGCTCTTCCCAAGTCGTTTATATAATTTCCTCCTGTTTCGTTTCTGCTCCAACAGTGAATTGCTGCGAAATTAAGGTCTTCAATGATAACATCGTATATTTCTATAATTGAAGAGACAGGTAAACCTTGATCATCACCCGCTTCAACAGGTTGAATTCTTAAGGGAACTTCACCAAAACAGCGAACTAAATTAAAATAATTTAAAGCTCTTAAAAACTTTGCTTCTCCAATAATTCTATTTTTTAATTCCTCATCCATTTCAATATCAGGAACATTAGCAATAACATTATTTGCATCTCTAATCCCTAAATAAAGTTCTTTCCACAAGTTATTTAAGCTCTGATTCGTTGATGTAACAATACCCTGTTTGAATTCTCTATACAAATAGGTTGATAATCCTTGATCTGAAGAAGCAAATAGTGTGGGCATGAACTGTTGCTTGTAATATCCTACTCCGCTTTTTAGTCTTGCATAAACTGATGTTAGTGCTGCCAAAGCATCGGTTTCATTTTGATAGAAATTTTCAGTGCTAGGTTGGGTAAAAGGTTCTTCGTTAAGAACATTACAAGATGTAAATGAAACAATAACCAAGAAAATCGTGATGTAATACTTTATATTTTTATTTTTCATTGTTTAATAATTAAATTTTAAGCCAAATAATACAGATTTAGTACCGGGATAAGTTCCAAAATCAACTCCTCTTTTTTGTGGGTTTTTAGTGTAGGTTTTTACCTCAGGATCATAACCAGGATAATCTGTCCAAACAAATAAGTTTTGCCCTGAAATATAAACTCTCATATTTCTTCCTTGAGAAAATTCAAAATTATAACCAATGTTTATATTTTTAAGTCTTATAAATGATCCATCATATATATTTCTATCTGACGAAATTGCTCTTGCACCCGTATCAATTATTGCACCCGGGTGTTCAACATTATTAATATTACCTGCAAGTGGGTTGTATACATAATTTCCATTTTCGTAAACTAGTGGTGCTTTCCAAGAATTTTCAAATGATGAGTTTAATACATTAGTAGTTTTCTGTAGCCCGCTTAATTGCCAAGAATCCACCCAAAATAAATCTCCTCCTTTTTGACCTGTGAAAAGTATACTAGCATCCCAATTCTTATAAGTAAAATTATTTGAAATTGAATAAGTGAAATCAGGGTTAGGATCTCCAATTTTTACATAATCATCAAAATTAATTTCTTGAATTGCTAAAGGCTCACCTGACTCATCAACATCAACATAATTGTTAAGATATTTTATTTCACCAGGTGCTGCTCCCGCAATTCCACTGTTAATTGCCTCTTCCCAGTCTGCATAAATACCATCTGTTTGCGCACCCCAGTAAATGCCCAATGGTTGACCTACCATAAATAGTATAGGATATGCCTGAGAAAACCCGATAGAAGGACCCAGTTGAAAATCTAAGTTTGAGTTTAATTTATTAAGCTTATTTTTGTTAATTCCAAGATTGGCATTAAAACCCCAATTAAAATCATCATTTTCTACAAGTATTGAGTTTATATTAAAATCTACTCCTTTATTTTCAACCTCTCCAAAGTTATCAACTCGACTGACATAACCATTTGAGGGAGGAAGTTGTACATACTGAAGTAGGTCGCGTGTCAATTTATGATATAAATCAATTGTAAAATTTAATTTTGAATCAAGTAAGCCTAAATCAATTCCAAAATTAAATTGATCGGTTGTTTCCCAAGTCAAATCGTCGTTTGCAAGGTTAGATTCATAGAACCCTGTGATTATTTCATCGTTAAAATTGTAACGTATAGGAGTCATTAATGCCAATGATTGGTAGGGAGATATAGGATTACTTCCAGTTTTTCCAAATGACATTCTAAATTTCAACTCGTTTAATTTATCGTATTTTTTTAGAAAATCTTCCTTTGAGGCAAACCATGAAAAAGCAATAGAAGGAAACATGGCACTTTTATTATTTGTTGAAAACTTTGAAGATGCATCTATCCTTGTATTTATATCTACAAAGTATTTTCTTTTGTAGTTATATCCAACCCTGAATAATGCAGATAATAAGCCTACTTCTCTGAATTGAGTAATAGGAGTAAGAATCTCTTCTGCAGAAGCAAAGTTGTAAAAAGAGGTAGCGTCTGTTCCAAATCCTCTAGCTCTATTAAAAATAGATCTAATTTCATTTTTTTCATAAGTTCCAACAAGAGTAGCATCAATTCGGTGATTTTTGATTCTGTTTCTGTATCTAAGATTTGCCTCTGCGTAAACTTTACTATTTTCTAAAAAAGCTTGGGATGCCTCACCATTTGTATTTCTTCCTCTTGTAGTATTTAAAGGATAATAATTATCTCTATTACTTTTTTGAAAATTATATGATCCTTTTAATGTTCCTGTTAATTTAGGCGTTATTTTACCTACAATTTGAAGAGTTTGACGGAAAGAAGAGGATTCTTTAATATCCATTACATATCTAGCTAAAGTATATGGGTTTGAAACAACATTTCCTTCATTTAAAGCGGAATAAACATCATCGTCTTGACCAGGCTCTAAAAGTGAAAAAATAGGCTGAAACTGTAACGCTTGAGAAACCACGCCTCTTTGTTGAAATATTTGTCCGTTTCCAACAGAAGCTGCATTTCCTTTTTTGTGCGTAAAGTATGTTTTGGAGTAAATATCAATTTTTTCATTAAATGCCTTCCTTTTTGCATTCATGTTAAAATTTACGGTTTTATTATTTGAATTAATTATTACTCCTTCTTGATTGTTAATTCCAAGTCCCATAGTAATATTTCTTTTAAAATCTCCGCCTCTATAGTTTAAGTTGTACTTATTACTCATGGCTAACCTATAGGTTTCATCTTGCCAGTTCGTATTAACCCCAGATGATACAGGATAAGGAAGATTATATTCAATAATTTCAGGATAATTATCTGAGTTAATTATCTGAGTCCCATCAAACGGGCCTCCAGTTCTGCTAGGATCAGTTATCTCCTGAAATATTTGATTTAAAACTCTTTGATTCATGTAGTTTTCAAATCCAGGACCATCTAAAACATTTATGTTTCTTCTAACCGAGGTTGCATAGCTTTCGTAGCTCACTGAAATTTTGTCTTTTCCATTTTCATTATTTGCAGTTTTAGATGTAATCAAGATGACACCATTAGCACCTCTTGCCCCATAGATAGCCGTAGCTGCAGCATCTTTTAAAACCTCAATTTTATCTATATCGTCAGGATTGATAAAACTTAAAGAACTTTGAGATCCGCCACTACCATTCATTCCTTCAGCATCAGTTAATGGATCTACTGGTATTCCGTCCAAAACATATAGAGGTTGTGTTCCACCTAATATTGAATTTGTACCTCGAATAGATACGCCTGAGCCTCCGCCAGGTTGGGAGCTTTCTGAAACAACTAATCCAGAAACCTGACCTTGTAAAATACTTTCAATTGAACCACTTCTGTTCTTTTCAAGCTGATCAGATTTTATTTGTGTAATTGAGCCAGACAAATCTTTTTCACTGATATCGAAATAACCAACACTGACCATAACCTCTTCTAGTTGATTAATGTCATTTTCCATATAGACTGAAATAGGAGAGGTTAAAATGGGTAACTCAATCGTTTTCATTCCTACATATGAAACTTTAATTTTATCTCCGATTGACAAAGTAATTTCAAAATTTCCGTCAAAATCTGTAATAACACCAGCATCACTTCCTACCACTTGAATAGTAGCACCTCCTAAGGCAAGGTCTGTTTCTCTTTCAATAACAGTTCCTTTTAGGGATAGTTCCTGAGAATAGACAAGAGTTGATAAAAGGAGTAATAAAGTAAATATTGTATTTTTCATAATTATTTTCTAATCTGTTTACGTAACCACCAATCCCTATCGGGGTTGTATTTGTATTTTTTTTGTAATCTTTCGGACTCTTTTCTTAAGAAATTTTCAATGTCATCATACTTAGCATTATTAATCAAGTTTTTCATTTCACCTGGATCCTTAACAAGATCATACAATTCATCAATATCGTCTTTTAAAAAATTATCGACTAATTTGAATTCATTGGTTCTCACTGCAACCTGATCTGGGCCCGCATATGGCCATGCATCGTCAACATAGTATTCAAAAAATATACTTTTTCTCCAAGTTTTGTCTTTTTTCCCACTTATTAATTTAACCATTGATTCTCCTTGCATATACTTAGGTTTGTTA
>CABWYN010000035.1 GCA_902509675.1 uncultured Bacteroidota bacterium
TTTAAGTCAATTCCAATTTTGGATTTAAGTTGATTGGCTTTGTTATCGCCCGAAATAAAATTAGTCGAGTTAAAATAGATTTTTAAACGATTTATTTTTTTATAATAATCTGCATTTAAAAAAATACTTGAAGACTCTAACGATTGATCAGAATCAATAAATTCATTTACTTCAAAATTTTGTGTTGAATATTTCTGGTCTATAAATAACAGCCCAACATCTAGATTTCCATAAGACAGTGATTCGTAAGATAATCCAGCATCAAACTTTAAAGTTTTTAAAAATATTTTATCGTTTATCTCTAGATTTTCAAAACCGTCTCCAAAAAAATCATTTAATGAGCTTTGCTGAAATTTATATTGCTTTTCCTCAAATAAAATTGAATTGTAAGCTTTAAGTTTATAACTCTGCAATGTGTCGCTTTTATTAAGCTTGTAGCTTTGTTCTACATAAAATCTTTTGCCTAGAAACTCGTTATGTGCATTTTCAAAATTTGGGTCAAACACACCCCTGTCAAGATATTGATTTACACCATTTTCAAAATTTTCAATATCCACATTTGATATTCCTCCATTTTGCTCGGCAAATAATTTTTGATTAGCGTAATGGGATCTAATTCGATACTTTTTATTTTTTGAAAAGTAATTAGTGATGAACTTGAAATTTGAGCTACTTGTTATAAAATTTTGATAGTTACCCAATGATCTTAGTCCTTTTCTGGAAATTGTAAAATTAAATTGTCTTGACGTATTCACAGAGTAAACTGCATCTAAGATTTGACCTTGCTCAAATACAGACCGATACATTAGTTCCGTAAAAGGGGTTGGCATATCATAATACACTACATCTTCAACATTATCATATGCTATGGTTTTATTTTTGGCTCCCATGTCAGAAAAAAGACTTTGTTTTGGATTGAACCCTAATGTATTATAAGCATTTCCCGTATTTGAAAATGGGATTAATTCAAAACCATCCTTCCTTAAATAATTCATTTTATAATATTTATTGACAGACAGACTTGTATCCACAACAATCGTATCGTAATCATGAGTTATCATTAAATAATCTTCAATTTTAGCATCTGGATTCTTATTTAATTTTGTACTTTTTGCCCCGAACTTATTCATTATTGAATCTCTTATGTTGGAGCTCTGTATATTTACACCTTCTTTAATTTTCATTAATGGCATTGAGGAAGGGGGATTTTGTTGAGAAAATCCATCAGTGAAAACAAAAAAAACAACTAATAATATTAACCTGAATTCTTTCATTATTGCTAATATCTGAACAAAAATTGAATAGAAAACTATTATCATTTAATAATTAACATAATTTTTAATGTTAAAGTCAAATTACAGTGGTTATAAATTTGAATGTGGTCTCGACGAGGCTGGACGTGGCTGCCTTGCGGGTCCTGTCACGGCTGCCGCTGTTATACTTAATTTAGGTTATGAAAATGAAAAGATAAATGACTCAAAAAAACTAACATTAAAAGAGCGAACTGGCTTGGCTAAAATTATTATCGAAAACTCGTTAGTATACAGTATTAAACATATTTACCCGAAGGAAATAGATAAAATTAATATCCTCAACGCATCAATATTAGCGATGCAAAAATGTGTTGGAAAGTTAAAAGTTGAGCCAGAATTTTTGTTAGTTGACGGTAATAAATTTAAAAAATATAAGAATATTCCTCACAAAACTATTGTTAAGGGTGACCAAAAATACATGAATATTGCTGCTGCATCCATTTTAGCAAAAAATGCAAGAGACAATTACATGAATAAACTTCATGAAAAATTTCCTCAATATTCTTGGCTTACAAATAAAGGATACCCTACCAAAGCACATAAACAAGCAATCATAAAATTTGGGATTACAAAATATCATAGAAAAAGTTTTAAACTTTATGACGAACAATTACTAATTGATTTTTAATTTAGCGGTAAAACAGAATTCAATGAGAATCACTTTTTTTTATTTGGTTTTTGCACTACTAATCTTCTCTTGTAATAACTACATGGAAAAAGTTTCAGAGGTTGAAGATTATATCCCTTCCAACGCAACAGCTGTTCTCAAAATCAATAATCTTACAAAATTCAAAAACAGCATAATTAACAATGAATTTTTGGGCTCTGTAGCCAAATCAAATAATGAAATTTCTAACGCTGTTTCATTTTTAAAAAAAAATGAATTCAATGATTCGATTACCATTTGCTTCTATTATACAGACAAATTAATGTTTAATATTATTGGTAATCCAAAAAATGCCGATAGCTTCCCTCAGCTTTTTCAAAAAAAAGAAAAAATGTTTCGTGTTTTATCCAATAATCCGTTTTTAAAAAGAAATATCGACAAAGAGTCAAGTTTTATTAAAAACTTTAAAAAAATGGATCAGACAAATTCAAATTTCAGTATTGCTTTGAATAAACAAAAGAGTAAGGATTTATTAGGCTTATTTTTTAACAAGAGTAAAGAAAAAGAAGAGGGTCATCTATACATAAATATTGATGCAACTAATAATACTGTTCTTTTTAATGGGGTTGTCGATAAAAATTACAGCTTTACAAATTCAAATAATAAAATCAATTTAGACGAGATTAAAAACTCAGATATAAATTTTTCTTTTAATCCAGGCCAAAATTTAATAGATGATTATGATTTAATGAATACAAATATTGATGAACCAATTGATCTACTTGGATTTTTAGGCTCTAAAGAAAAAGTCAAAAATTTCAAGATATTTCAGTTAAAAAACTCTAACGGAATCGCAAACCTAAATGGGATTATTTCTGACATAAATAACAATGACGAAAAATCAGCCAGTGGCTTACATTTTAAATTAAAATTGGATCAAAATATAACTAAAGGACCATTCGTTGTTAAAAATCATATTAATAAAAAAACCGAGCTGATTGTACAGGACGAAAATAATGCACTACACTTAATTAATAATTTGGGGCAAATTGAATGGAGTAAAAAAATTGACGGTCAAATTACAGCCAAAATTGATCAAATTGATAGTTATAAAAACGGGAAGCTTCAGTATGTGTTTTCAACAAAAAATAAATTGTATTTAATTGATAGAAAAGGAAGGGATGTAGGTAAATTTCCTTTAAAATTTAATGATGAAATAACACAACCCATTTCCATTTTTGATTATGATAAAAACAAAAATTATAGAATTTTAATAACTCAAAATAATGAGTTATTTATGTTTGATTCTAAAGGAAATAGAGTCAAAGGATTTGATTATAATAAAAATGAAGAAATAATTAACTCACCAAAACATTTTAGAATATCAAATAAAGATTTAATTGTTTTCAAAACAACCAAAGATTTGGTGATCCTTAACAGAAGAGGAAGGGTTAGAATAGAAACTAAAGTTAAGCTCGGCTATTCTTCAAGTGATATTTTTAGATTTAACAATAAGCTTATCACAAAAACTAATAATAATAAAGTAATTGAAATTAATTTAAACGGGGATACAAAAGTACTTGATGAATACACTTCTGAGTTAAAATTATCTTCGATAGAAGATTATTTAGTAATTCAAAATCAGAATAAAATTAGTATCAACAAAAATATTTCAAATATTAAATTTGGTAACTATACAGATTTAAGAATTTATAATTCTAAAAACAAAATACTGGTTAGTATTTTTGATTCACAAAATAAGGAGAACTACCTATTCAACGAAAAGCTAGAATTGATTGAAGGATTTCCTATAAAAAGTGAATCAGCGATAACTTATTTGATAAATGAAAATAAGCTTGAATTTGGAGTAAAAAGTGACGATAAGTCGATAATTTTTTTCAAAAAAACTATATAATTTCAGCCTGAAAAACCTCTCTAAAGTTCTTTTTTAATATCTCTTTTGTTTTTTTTATGTCTATATTTTTATTTTCCTTCTCATTAGAAATTGAAGTAACTATATTGTTTGCAAGACCGCAGGGGATTATATTGTTAAAGTAGTTTAAATCAACGTTTACATTTAAAGCATATCCGTGCATTGTAACCCATCTGCTTGCGCGTACACCCATGGCACATATTTTTCTTGGAAAGGGTGTTTTCGTATCAAGCCAAACCCCAGTTTTTCCCTCATTTCGTTCACCTAATATTTGATAATTTTTCAAAGATAAAATTATTACCTCTTCTAAAAATCTAAGGTATTTATGAATGTCTGTAAAAAAATTTTCTAAATCTAAAATAGGATAACAAACAACCTGACCCGGTCCGTGATAAGTAATATCTCCACCTCTGTTAATTTTATAAAAAGTTGCCTTCTTGTCGATTAATTCATTTTCATTAATAAGTAAATTAGAAATATCACCACTTTTCCCAAGGGTGTATACATGAGGATGTTCAACAAAAAGCAAATAATTGGGGGTACTTACATTTGAATTACTTTTTCTGTTTTCTTTTTTTATATCAACGATTTCATCAAACAAAGATTGCTGATAGTCCCATGCTTGTTTATAATCCATCAATCCTAAATCTATACACTTAACCTTTTTGTTCATTATTAATTTTTAGGATTATTTAAAATAACTAAAGCCGCAATTACACCTGGAACCCAACCACAGAGCCATAAAATAAAAACAATTGTTATAGACCCACATCCTTTGTCAGCAATAGCTAAAGGAGGACATATAATCGATAAAAAAACTCTGAATAAACTCATTAGTATAATATGAGGTAAATATAGTTATATTTAAAAATTAAATCTGTATTCATTTTTATTTCAATTAAAAGTATATTTGTAACTCCAACACATTTTATTTCAAATGGAACTTAGTGAACAAGAACAAGTAAGAAGAGAAAAATTAGAGAAAATTATATCTCTTGGGATCAATCCATATCCTGCTGAGTTATATCCAGTTTCTGATTACTCAATCGATATTAAAAATAACTTTAAAGAAGAAACGAAAGTAGTTCTAGCTGGGCGTTTAATGTCAAGAAGAATACAAGGAAGCGCAAGTTTTGCCGAATTGCAAGACAGTAAAGGAAAAATTCAACTTTATTTCAACAGAGATGAAATATGTTCTGGAGAAGATAAAACATCCTATAATGAACTTTATAAAAAACTTTTAGATATCGGAGATATAATTGGAGTTGAAGGAAAATTATTCAAAACTAAAGTTGGTGAAAAAACTGTTCTTGTTAAAAATTTTAAATTACTCTCTAAATCATTAAGACCTTTGCCACTTCCAAAAGAAGATAGTGATGGGAACGTTTATGACGAATTTAACGACCCTGAATTAAGATACAGACAAAGATATGTTGACTTAATCGTGAACTCTGGGGTTAAAGAGGCATTTATTAAAAGAACTTTAATCACAAATAGCATAAGAAAATTCTTGAATGATAAAGAATATCTAGAAGTTGAGACTCCAATACTACAATCAATTCCTGGGGGAGCAATTGCAAGACCTTTTCTAACGCATCATAACGCATTAAATATTCCTTTATATCTAAGAATTTCCAATGAATTGTATTTGAAAAGACTAATAGTCGGAGGATTTGATGGAGTTTATGAATTTGCAAAAGATTTTAGAAATGAAGGCATGGACAGAACTCATAATCCTGAATTTACAATTTTAGAACTTTATGTTTCCTACAAAGACTATCGTTGGATGATGGATATGACAGAGCAATTACTAGAGAAAGTTGCCATTGACTCAAACGGGAAAACCAATATTAAAGTGGGTGAAAAATCCATTGACTTTAAAGCTCCTTATGAAAGGATTTCAATTTTTGGAGCAATTGAAAAATTTACCGGAATAGATGTTTCAAAAATGGATGAATCAGCTCTCAAGGAAACAGCACATAAACTCGGCGTTGAAACTGACAACACCATGGGTAAAGGAAAGATAATTGATGCCATATTTGGAGACAAATGTGAATCAAATTTTATCCAACCAACCTTTATTATTGACTACCCAAAAGAAATGAGTCCATTGACAAAAGTTCACAGAAATGATCCAAATCTTACCGAAAGATTTGAGCTGATTGTAAACGGAAAAGAAATAGCCAATGCTTACAGTGAGCTAAACGATCCCATTGATCAAAAAGAAAGATTTGAAAAACAACTTGAGCTTTCCAAAAAAGGAGATTTAGAAGCTGGAGAATTTATCGATTATGATTACTTAAGGGCTTTAGAATATGGAATGCCCCCTACATCTGGAATCGGAATTGGGATTGATCGTCTAGTCATGTTAATGACTAATAACTCCTCTATTCAAGAAGTTTTGTTTTTTCCGCAAATGAGACCTGAAAAGAAAAAGATTTCTTTGACCGAAAATGAGCAGCAAGTTTATGATAATCTTGCGGAAACCAATACGTTAATTAACGTTGTTAAAGAAAAAACTAATCTCAGCAATAAGGCATGGGATAAAACACTAAAAGCATTAAGAAAACTTAATTTGATTAAAGTGGAAAAAGTGGAAAACGAAATCTATATTTCAAAAATAAATTAACTATATTTATTAAAATACTATTTTATGAAAAGGCTTATACTTGCAATTTTAATTTTTTCCTCCCTCAATTTATTTTCTCAAGAAATCAGTGAAAATTATAAATCTATAGATCATGTAAAAGCTCTTAATTATGATTTATTTGAAGAAATTGGTTTTGATAAAAACAAGATAAAATACGTGTGTCGAGTGATTTATTCGATGCAGAAAAAAACCCAACATATGACTTCTAAGGGTACATCTCCTATTGGTGCTAAAGAGGCATTAGATCAGGAAGCAAAATATCAATTGCAAAAAGTATTATCTGAAACTGAGTATAAAAAATTCAAATCTATTCAACATAAAATTAAGTAATATCTACTTTGTTAAAAATTGATTTACACGGATTTACTTATTCAAAGGTTGAAGAAATCCTGCCGAACTGGTTAATCACTAATTACAATAACGGTAAAGATGATTTTGAAATTATAACTGGGAATAGTGAACAAATGAAAAATCTGGTAAAAAAGTTATGTAATGAAAATGGCTTTAGAGCTGAAACTAATTGGAATGGAA
>CABWYN010000036.1 GCA_902509675.1 uncultured Bacteroidota bacterium
GGTCCAAGAGTAACTTTAACGGAATTTGCCAAGGCGTCAACACCTCTTTTTAGTCCGTCTCTTGCTTCAATATCAAATTTTATATCTTTTGCCATTTTAAATTTTATTTAAATTAAACGATTGCCAGAATATCTTTTTCTGACATGATTAAATAGTCTTTTCCCTCATACTTAAGCTCAGTACCGGAATACTTTCCGTATAATACTTGATCTCCGACTTTAACTGTCATAGAATGATCTTTCGTGCCTTTTCCTACGGCTACTACAACTGCTTTTTGAGGTTTTTCTTTAGCGTTGTCTGGAATTATTATCCCAGATGCTGTTTTTGTTTCTGCTTGCATGGGTTCTACAAGAACTCTGTCAGCAAGTGGTTTAATATTTACTTTCATAATATTTTTTATTTAAGAATTTTCACAAATCATGCCAGTCAAAAAATACTGACAAATTTACAGACTAGCGTGTTTATTCAGAGTCCTTTGCAGGTAGTTCTTCTGCCTGCATGATAGGAAGAGGTTCAGCAGTTATTTGTTCGGAATCAAGTGCTTTTGATTCAGATACAGAAACTGATTGAGTAAAAGTAATGTTGGAAAGTAGTATCAGTCCAACTAAAAAGGCACCAAGATACCATGTGCTTTTGTCTAAAAAGTCTGTGGTTTGTTTTACCCCACCAAGTTGTTGAGTTCCACCTCCTCCAAATGAAGATGATAAGCCTCCGCCCTTTGGATTTTGTACCATTATTACCACAACTAATAAAAATGCTACAATAACTATAAGTGCTAAAAATACAGAATATGAACCCATCTCTTATTTATTTAATTTATTTATTTTTTTAATTTGGTCTGCAAAGTAACCATTTTTTTCTGGAAATTTCAAACTTAATATCTTGTAAGATTGAATGGCTTTTTCATAATTTTTTTGGCTCAAGTAAAGTTTTGCTAATGTCTCAGTCATAAACCCTGAATCTAAAACAATTTCTGAATCTGATGAATTTGACTCATTTTCATCTTGTGGTTTTATTTTTATTTTTGGCTTCTTTGAAATAAATTCATCAATTTTATTTTTTTCACTGTTCCTGTCAATAGGTTTAATATTAGTTAGTTCAAGCCAGTCAACAAATGAGTTGAATTCAATTTTAGCACTTTCTATTACTTCGGTATTTTCATTTAACACCTTTTTGATTTCATTTTTATTAAAATAAATCTTTTCATTCTGATCTTGTATATCGTTAATGAAATCAAATAAAATTTCTCTGTCTTTTGTATGTACAGCAGTAGATCTAAGATATTTCTTAAATTTAATATTCTCTGTTTTTTTTAGATGTTTTAAATGTATTGCTCTTGACGCTTGAAAGTATGGAAATTCTTCAATGATTTCATTGACAAAACTCAATTCTTCTTTAGAAATCTCATTGGGTTCTTGTAATATTTTAATAAAATTATTTTTATTCATAATTACCATTTAGCAAGAGAATCGTTAAAGACATCTTGTGTTATTCTATCAAAAATTTCTTCTAATGCTGTATCTTTTTGACTACCAATTAATTGCACGCTTGCAGGATAATCATAATAGAATGAAAATCTTTTTTCAAAATCTGAATCTGGGTCATTTACATCAAAAAATCTTACATTTATCGCAACGGTCAATCTGTTTTGTGCCGCACGATTATCAGCAGTAGCCGTAGTTGGAGAAATTCTATATTCGATAATTTCACCTTCATAAACAAGATTTCCATTGGACTTAACCAGTTCAAGACTTGTTTGGTTAATTAAAAGATCTGTAAGTTTATTTGTAAAATCACGTTCAATTCCGGGCTCAATCAGTGGAGCGTTATTTTGAAAATAATTTACCTGAAACGAAGTGGTTTCAGGTGAAATTGACGCGCCGGTTAGACTATATTTTACACTACATGATTGCAGGGTTATTATAAAAACAGATATTATGATAAATAATCTCATTGATCTACAAATTAAACTGTTTAATTTTTCTATAAAGTGTTCGTTCACTTATTCCTAATTCTTTGGCAGCTATTTTTCTTTTACCTTTATGTTTTTCCAAAGACTTTTTAATTAGCTCAAGTTCCTTATCTTGAATGGATAACGATTCTATTGCTTTTACTTCTTGAATATAATCAAAATCATCTGTAAATTCTTTATTTAATTCATCAGTTTTTTTATTTTGAACCTCAACGATTTCAATATTATCTTTTTCCGAGAAATTGTCTTTATTGTAGACTTTATCAATTAATTTTTCATTATTTTTTTTGAACTCACTTAAATTATTTGCCTGCATTAATTCAAGGGTCAATTTTTTCAAATCGTTTAAGTCCCCCTTCATATCAAAAAGAACTTTATAAAGAATTTCCCTTTCGTTATTAAAATCAGAATCCTTTTTTTTATTGGATATCAAAGCAGGGAGATTTTCGTTTAATTTTGGTAAGTAATCTGTTAGAACATCAACATTTATGCTGCGGTCTTCTTCTAGTACAGAGAGTTGTTCTGCAATATTCTTTAACTGTCTTATATTTCCTTTCCATTGATAATTTCTAAGTGCAGATACAGCTTCATCACTTAGTCTAATTGTAGGCATACTATACTTTTGAGCAAAATCTGCACAAAATTTCCTAAATAAAAGATGAATGTCATCTGCTCTTTCCCGAAGCGGTGGTAAATTAATCTCAACGGTACTTAACCTGTAGTATAAGTCCTCTCTAAACTTATTTTTTTCAATAGCTTTCTGCATATTGACATTTGTTGCCGCTACAATTCTAACATTTGTTTTCTGAACTTTACTTGAGCCTACTTTTATGAACTCCCCGTTTTCTAAAACTCTTAACAGTCTAACTTGAGTAGTTAGGGGTAGCTCACCTACCTCGTCTAAAAAAATTGTCCCGCCATCTGCAACTTCAAAATATCCTGCTCTAGTTTGTGTAGCGCCAGTGAAAGCACCTTTTTCATGCCCAAAAAGTTCACTGTCGATTGTTCCTTCAGGGATGGCTCCACAATTTACAGCAATAAATTTAGAATGTTTTCTGTGGGAAAGCTGATGAGCAATTTTTGGAATTACCTCTTTACCCACACCACTTTCTCCTGTAACTAATAGTGAAATATCAGTAGGCGCTACCTGAATGGCTTTTTCTAGAGCCCGATTTAGACCTATACTATTTCCGATAATTTCAAATCTTTGTTTTATTGCTTGTAGTGAAACCATTATTAATTATTTTTTGAAAAACCAGTTGCTATGCCAACCAGAGTTGCGCTTGTACAAGCATTAATTTTTACATTTACAAATTCTCCAACCTTGTAATTTTCTTTAGGAAAGACTACTGTTGTATTTTGTTGATTTCTACCTGCCCAGTGTAAATCAGATTTTTTTGATTCTTTCTCGATTAATACCTCTACAGTTTTTCCGATAAACTCTTTACTTCTAAATAAACTATGTTTCAGTTGAAGGTCAACAATTTCGCTTAATCTTCTACTTTTAATTTTTTCTTCAATATTATCAGATAATTTTTTTGCGGCAGGTGTTCCAGGTCGTTCGGAATATTTAAACATATATCCAAAAGAATATTTCACCTGTTCCATTAATGAGAGGGTATCGTTGTGATCTTGCTCAGTTTCATTAGGAAATCCAGCTATCATATCATGACTAATACTACAATCTGGAATTATCTCATATATATTTTTAACCAGGTTCAAGTATTCTTTTCTAGTGTGTTGCCTGTTCATTGCTTTTAAAACATCATCACTACCACTTTGTACGGGGAGGTGAATATAATTACAGATATTTTCATATTTAGCCATTACTCTAATAACATCCAAGGACATATCTTGAGGGTTAGATGTAGAAAATCTAATTCTGATTTTTGGTTGAGATAAAGCGCACATTTCTAGTAGCTTAGAAAAGTTTATTGATGATGCTTGTTGAATTTCACTTGCTTTTGAAAAATCCTTTTTTAGCCCACCTCCAAACCATAAGTAACTATCAACATTTTGCCCTAATAAGGTTATTTCTTTAAATCCTTGTTCGTGAAGGTCATTAAGTTCATTAATTATGGATTGAGGATCTCTACTTCTTTCTCTGCCTCTTGTGAAAGGTACAACGCAAAAAGTACACATGTTATCACATCCTCTTGTTATGGAAATAAATGCATTTACCCCGTTTGAATTGATTCTAGTGGGGGATATATCTCCGTAAGTTTCATCTTTTGATAATATTACATTTACCGCAGCTTTACCGTCTTGAACATCATCTAAAAGATTTGGAAGGTCTTTGTAAGCATCTGGTCCAACAACCATGTCAACAATTTTCTCTTCTTCCAAAAACTTATGTTTTAATCTCTCAGCCATACAGCCTAAGACTCCTACTTTAACTTTTGAGTTTGTTCTTTTAACTCTGTTAAATTTTTCCAATCTTTTTCTTACAGTTAGCTCAGCTTTTTCTCTAATCGAACAGGTGTTTACAAGAATTAAATCAGCTTCGTACATGTTTTCAGTTGTATTGTAGCCATTCTTTGAAAGAATTGAGGCTACAATTTCGCTATCACTGAAATTCATTGCGCATCCATAGCTTTCCAAATACACGGATTTAGTATTCGATAACTTAGATTCATCGTCGATAACTAGTGTATCTCCGTTAAATTTATATGGATTTTTATCACTCATTGTTTATTATTCGATTAAACACGCAAATATATTAAAAATACGACAATTTGTCATGCTATTAAATTCAACTTTTTTTTTATGGCTTAATTTTTGAAACTAGCATTATGAAAAAAAAATCTACATTTGTACACTTAAAATCACCAAAATGGCAGATAATTTAGTTATAGTTGAGTCACCGGCAAAAGCAAAAACAATCGAGAAATTCTTGGGTAGTAATTACAAAGTTGCTTCAAGTTTTGGTCATATCTCAGATTTACCTTCTAAAAATATTGGAATTGATGTTGAAGATAATTTTAAACCCAAATACGAAGTTTCAACTGATAAAAAATCTATAGTAAAAAATCTACGAGACTTAGTAAAAAAATCAAAAACTGTTTGGTTAGCTAGTGATGAGGATAGGGAAGGTGAGGCTATTGCATGGCATTTGTTCAGAACTTTGAAGCTTGAAGAAAACTCAACTAAAAGAATTGTTTTTAATGAAATAACTAAATCAGCAATAACAAATGCAATAAATAATCCTAGAAATATAAATTATGATCTGGTTGATGCTCAACAAGCCAGAAGGATATTAGACAGAATTGTTGGCTATGAACTTTCTCCCGTCCTGTGGAGAAAAGTTAAGGGAGGTTTGTCAGCTGGGCGAGTTCAGTCTGTTGCCGTTAGGCTCTTAGTGGAAAAAGAAAGGGAAATTAGAAATCACCAGCCTTTATCTACGTTTAAAGTTGAAGCAATGTTTGAAAATAGTAATAAAAAAGATTTTATAGCTAAATTATCTAAAGACTTTAGCTCTAAAGTTGATGCTGAAAATTTTCTTAAAAATATGATTGGAGCTTCTTTTCATGTTTCTGATATTACTAAGAAGCCCCTAACAAAATCAGCTCCAGCCCCTTTCACGACCTCTACCCTTCAACAAGAAGCTTCTAGAAAACTATCTTTTCCTGTTGGAAAAACTATGAGTACTGCTCAAAGACTCTACGAATCAGGTCACATTACCTATATGAGAACGGATAGTGTTAGTTTATCCTCTTTGGCAATAGATGAAGCAAAGAAAAAAGTTATAAGTCTTTATGGTGAATCTTATTCAAATCCAAAAAACTTCAACACAAAATCTAAAGGTGCTCAGCAAGCACACGAAGCTGTAAGACCAACAAATTTTTCTACTGCTGCAGAAAGTATAACCGACTATGATCAAAAAAGATTATATAATTTAATCTTAAACAGAACATTGGCCTCTCAAATGATGCCAGCTAAATTAGAAAAGACAAATATTAAAATTTCTAATTCTAAAAGTGACAATATTTTTTCAGCAAGTGGACAGGTTATAAAATTCGATGGTTTTCTAAAATTATATCAGGTTTCAAAAGATGATTCAGCAAATGAAGACGATGGAATTTTACCAAATTTTAGTAATAATGAAGAGTTAAACTTAAATAGTCTATACTCCTTACAAAAGTTTAGCAGACCACCTTATAGATATTCTGAAGCTTCACTTGTTAAGAAATTAGAGGAGTTAGGCATCGGAAGACCTTCAACATATGCTCCTACAATCTCAACAATTCAAAATAGAAAATATGTTGAGAAAGGTTCCACGGAGCCTAAACAAAGAGATCTGATTAAATTATCCATTGAAAATGACGATATTAAAGAGGAAATATTGTCCGAAAAATTTGGATCAGATAAGGGAAAACTTATTCCAACCGACATTGGAATGATTGTCACAGATTTTTTGATTAATCATTTTAAAAATATAATGGACTATAATTTTACCGCTAGAGTCGAAGAAGATTTTGACAGTATTGCAGAGGGTAAGAAAGAGTGGACGGAGATGATGAAAAGTTTTTACAATAATTTTCACCCTGTTGTAGAAGATGTCCAGAAAAATGCAACGCGAGAAAGCGGAAAGAGAGTTTTAGGTACTCATCCAGAGAGCGGTAAAGAAATCAGTGTCAGATTAGGAAAATTTGGCCCCATGGTACAAATAGGTACCGTTGAAGACGAGGAAAAACCTAAATTTGCTAGTTTGCCTCCAGATTTGCAAATAGAATCTGTAAATCTAGAACAGGCGTTATTGCTGTTTCAACTCCCAAGGGAGATAGGTAAAGTTCAAGGTGAAATAGTTTTGGCCAATAATGGTCGATACGGACCCTACATAAAATTTGGAAAAAAATTCAT
>CABWYN010000037.1 GCA_902509675.1 uncultured Bacteroidota bacterium
ATGGAAGACCATGGCAGTCAGAAAATTTATATGCACCTTTCGATTTTGCAATTAAAAAATCTATTAACGAAATCAACAGAGAGGAAGAAGAAGTTCGGCTTAACACCCCTCTTTTTTTCGAAATTGATTCATCAGCCAATTCTAAATCAGCGAAAAAAATATTTGAAAGATTTGATGGTTTTGGTTTCGACACACTGTTCATAAATTACAAAAAAAAGGAATTAGAGGAAATAAAATTTAATTCTATTAAAATATTAAATGATGTATACCTTAAAGGTTTATTAGATGAAAATTTTGATTTTAATAATGAGCAAAAAATTTCAATTTTACAACAAAACAAACTAACTAAATCAACTGTTTTCAATGAACTAATTAAACCAGAGGATTTACCTTTATTTATTAATAATAAAATTTTAGAATATAGTCTTGAAAATTATAAGGCAGAAATAATATCTGTCGTTTTTGATCATGTAACTCCTAATCTGAAATTTAATGAAACCTTATCTATAACTGCGCTGAAAGATTCAGAGAATAAAATATCTCCAAATAGAGGTTTTATTGAGAAAGAAACATTAATTATTTCAAAAGGTGAGATAGTTGAGGGTGAAAAGTTAATTATTTTGGAATCTTTAAAAAAGGAATATGAAGTGAATGACAGTTCATTTTCTGATTTATATTTAATAATCTCTGCATATTCTTTACTGGTAATCATATCACTGCTAATGATCGTTTTATTTATAAGAAAATTTGAGAAAGAAATTTATGAGAATAATAATAGGATTGCCTTTGTATATTTTAATATTACTTTGATCATTCTGTTAACAACTTGGGTTATAGATTTCAACTCTAATTATGTGTATATAATACCCTTGTGTATAATGCCGTTATTGTTTAAAGCTTTTTTTGATTCTAGGATTGCTTTTTTTATTCATTCAGTAACGGTTATGCTTTTAGGTTTCATTGTACCTAACAGTTACGAGTTTATTTTTCTCAATATGATTGCCGGTGTTGTTACGATTTTAACCTCTGATAATATTTACAAGAGAGCTAACCTATTTATTGCGGTAGCACAAATAACATTTGTCTACATGCTTGCATATTTTTCATTCTATGTTATTCATGAAGGGAATATAGATAATTTACCTATGTTTAACTTCCTCTTATTTATTTTGTGTGGACTATTAACTTTATTTATATATCCGCTGATTTATATTTACGAGAAATTGTTTGGTTTAGTTTCAGATGTTTCCTTATTGGAATTGTCTGATACCAATTCCAGTTTAATGAAAGAATTGTCAAACAAAGCACCTGGAACATTTCATCACTCCTTAAATGTCGCTAACCTAGCTGAAGCATGTGCTAATGAAATTAAAGCCAATGCATTATTGTCAAGAGTAGGAGCATTACATCACGATATAGGTAAAATTAAGAAGGCATCCTACTTTATAGAAAATCAACATTCTGAACAAAACCCACATGACAAAATACTCGCTAAAGAAAGCGTTGAGATTATTATAAATCATGTAAAGGATGGCGTAACTCTAGCAAAAAATGCTGGGTTGCCAGACAGGATTATTGATTTTATTAGAACTCATCATGGAACTAATCTAATTTCATATTTTTATTCTAAACATTTAGATGAAAATGGAACTTTAGACAAGAATAAATTTCGTTATGATGGTCCAAAACCCTTCAGTATTGAAATGGCTATAGTGATGATGTGTGATTCTGTCGAAGCCGCTACTAAAAGCCTCGATAAACCTGACAGTGACAAGATAAATAAATTTGTAGAAACAATTATTGACAAACAAGTTGAAGAGGATCAATTTACCGATTGTGAGTTGACTTTTAAGAATATATCTACTATTAAAAGTGTTTTGAAAGAAAAGTTAAAAAACATTTATCACGTCAGGATTGAATACCCAAAAAATAGTAACTAAAAAAATTTAGCATATAGTTGCGTTGTTGGTAATGAAAAACTATTTTTGCAACCGCATTTTATAAATACTATTAATGTATTGGAGAGGTGCCAGAGTGGTAATGGAGCAGATTGCTAATCTGTCGACGTGCAAACGTCGCCAGGGTTCGAATCCCTGTCTCTCCGCCATCTCGGGGTGTAGCGTAGCCCGGTTATCGCGCCGCGTTTGGGACGCGGAGGTCGCAGGTTCGAATCCTGCCACCCCGACATTTTTTAGTAAGGTCGCGTAGCTCAGCTGGATAGAGCATCTGCCTTCTAAGCAGACGGTCAAAGGTTCGAATCCTTTCGCGATCACAGAATAACCTCAACTATATGTTGGGGTTTTTTTATTAAGTAATTTATTATTGAATTTTTCTTGCAATTAAAATCCCATTAACATCTAAACATGAACCTGGTAAAGGTTGTCCACCCCAAGATTCAAAATTAAAAGCCATTACATAAGGAAAATATCCTTCTTTAGTGGATGACCAATAAATTAATGATTCATCAAAGTTACCAGACTCGATCGAATGTATATTTTGATATATAGCTGCCATAGAATTACTAGAGGGTATAAACCAATCATCATAACCTAAGTGGCTTAAATCTGAAACGATTTTAAATGCATAATCGTCACTGCCAAACTCTGTACCGTTGGTACTATTATCATTTTGATTACCCAATATAATAGACTCAGAATTTAAATCCCCGTCACCTATTAAAAAACTCGTGTCAAGCTCAAAAACATCTCCCCAAGCGACATTACCAATTTCAGAATAATCAGTAGCCACAATGAGTTCACCCGTTGATTCATTTACATGATATATATATCCGCCGCCGTATTCAATCCCATAAAAAGAGCTTGGGTTATTATTTTGAAGTATTTGTAAAACAGAAACTCCGTTATTAAGATTTTGAGTAATTGTGAGATCTGAATTGTAATCGGCGGGGTTAAAGACAGGTTCATTTTCACATGAATAAAAAATTATAATGGTCAAAGTAAAGAGAAATATTTTTTTCATTAATAAGGAGTGTTTTATTAAAAGTACAAAAATGATATAATAAGTTATTTAATAAGATCTGATATTATTTTTCTGACATCAAAAAAACTCATAAAAATAACTTTTAATGTTGTGTACAGTGGGATGGCTATAATTAATCCAAAAATACCAAACAATATACCTGAAAATATGATAACAATAAACACCTCTAAAGGATGTGATTTGACAGACGAAGAAAAAATATAAGGTTGGAGAAAAAAGTTATCAATCAATTGAATAATTGAAAAACCACCCAAAATAAATACAGATTTTAGTATAAAATCATCTAAGACTATTACATCTAAGTTGCTGGTGATTGAAAGAACAATCATTAAGATGACACTTATTAAAGGACCTAAATAAGGAATTATATTTAGAATAGCACAAATGAAAGCTATCACAAATGAATTTTCAACCCCAAGAATTAAAAGAAGTGAATAATAAAAAACGAAAAGAATTATAATCTGAATTAATACTCCTGTAAAATATCTGGTTAAAAGTGTGTTTACTGTGCTCAAAGAATCACCTAGTTTTTTCTTTTGTTTTTTTGGAAATAACTCAATTATTTTTTTCAGTATAAGATCTCCGTCTTTTAAAAGAAAAAAGGTGATAAATAAAACTGATAAGACCGCTATACTAAGGCTACCTATCTGAGATATTATTGAATTTAATAGCTGTGTAACAAAACTAAAATCAAACTCAGAAATCAAATTTAAATCTGTAAAAAAATCAAAAATACTTAGCTGTTGGCTTTCAAAATAATCTGTTATATTTTTAATGGTTGATTCAAAACTGGCTCTAAACTCTTTCGTATTAAGCAAGGAAAGGTTTTGCCCTTGTTGAGTTAAGACAGGAACGATTAAACCTATAATCAAGATGAAAAAAGAAATTAAAAATGCAATGGAAATAACAGACGAAAAAGGCTTGCTTAATTTCAGTTTTTTATAAAAAAAGGTATTTAACGGAGTAATTATCAAAGTTAATATCAAGGATGTGAATATATATAACAATCCTAATTTTAGTTTAAAAAGGACAAATATTAATAATGCTATTAACGATAACTTTATCACTGATTTTACTAAATCTGAAGAATTCATTTATTTAAGAATTAATTATTGAAAAAATCATGCAAGCACTAACTCCAGCCGTTTCTGTTCTTAATCTTGATGGACCTAGTGAAATAGGAGTAAAGTTAGTATTTTTTGCATTATTAATTTCTTTTTCTGAAAAACCACCTTCAGGACCAATCAAAATTTCAGAAGAAAGCCCTTTTTTTAACTCATATTTTAGTAAAACTGGATTATTTGTCTTACATGTCGCAATGAATTTTTTATCAATTTCTGCTGTTCTTTTGATATAATCATTAAAACCAATAGGAGCATTTAAAATTGGCAATCTAGTTCTTAGGGATTGTTTCATTGCAGAAACCAAAATTTTTGTACATCTATCAAAATTTAATCTAGATTTTTCTGAGTGTTGAGAAATAATTGGAATAATACTATAAACTCCAATTTCGGTTGCTTTTTCCAAAAACCATTCAAAGCGTGAAATTTTCTTTGTTATTGAAATAGCAATAGTTAACATAGGATAATCTATATTGTCGTGATAATAGTTTAGTACAGAAAGAGTAGTAGACCCCTTTACAATTTCATCAATTCTACATTTATAAATATAGCCTAAACCATCGGTTACATTGATCAGGTCTCCGATTGACTTTCGTAATACTTTTGACAAATGTGCATGTTCTTGATTGGTAAGAACAATTTGAGTTTTTTCATTATTAATATTTCCTGAGTAAAATAAATTCATGATATCGGATATCTAGAGGTACTTTGATCTGTTAATTTGCCAAAAATAGATTGTTTAAATTTAAAATATGCGGCGATTCCAATCATAGCAGCGTTATCTGTCGAGTAACCGACTTTTGGAAAATATGTATATATATTATCGGATATCTCTAATTCTTTAAGTTTATGCCTTAAAAAAGAATTTGCTGAAACCCCACCACAAATAACAAAATGTGGAATATCATGTTTATTGTATGCTTTTTTTATTTTATCAATTAAAATTTCAACAATTGTATTTTGAAGTGATGCGCACAAATCATTCATATTACTTTTTATAAATTGATCAGATTTTGAATTGATAAAGTTTTTAAAATTAGTTTTGAGGCCCGAAAAGCTAAAATTTAGTCCCTCAACTCTCGGCTTTGAGAATTTAAAAGATTTTGGGTTACCATTCTTAGCTAAGTTGTCTATTATCGGACCGGCTGGGTAATCTAACCCAATCATCTTACCACATTTATCAAATGCTTCCCCTGCAGCATCGTCAAGAGTTGCACCCAGCTCTTTGAAATTAACAGCACTTTCAACCATAACAATCTGTGTGTGTCCACCCGAAACTGTAAGAGCAAGAAAAGGGAATTTTGGTGAGCTAATATTATCTTTTATATAAATAGACAATATATGAGCTTGCATGTGATTAATCTCAATAATAGGGACGTTTAACGAAATTGAAAGTGATTTAGCAAAAGAAGAACCAACTAAAAGTGAGCCAAGTAATCCAGGACCTCTTGTGTAAGCAATAACCCCTATTTCCGTTAATGATATATTGGCCTTTGATAAAGCTTCTTTTACTACCGGTACAATCAATTTATCGTGTTCTCTTGATGCAAGTTCAGGAACAACTCCACCATAAATTTCATGAATTTTTTGACTGGAAACTATATTAGACAATACCATATCATTTTTTAAAATTGCCGCTGAGGTATCATCACATGATGTTTCAATTGCCAATATTAAAATCTCGT
>CABWYN010000038.1 GCA_902509675.1 uncultured Bacteroidota bacterium
ATACTTCGGTTCAATCGGTGAGCCAATTCTTGCTACTGGGTCAAGTTTTCAGTCGAATATCAATTCTCAGTCAGAAAATATTGACGTAGTGCTAAACTACAACAATAGTGGAAATCCCAGTTCAAGCGCATATTTAGATTATATTTCTCTGAAGGGCTTATCAGCTTTGTCATTTAACGGCAGTCAGCTAATATTTTATAATGACGATTTAGAAACAGAAGCTGAGGTAGTTACTTACCAGATTTCTAATTCTGAAAATATCAATTCAATTTGGAACATCTCTGATATTTCAAATATTTCAGAAATTAATATAAATAGTTTTTCTGGTTTTAATGCCTCTTTTAACCCAAATAATAAATTTATTGCTTTCAGTAATGATAATCTCTTTGAGCCTACAATTGAAGATCAATTTGAAGTCGAAAATCAAAATTTGAAGGAAGATATTTTTTTAAATGAATCTGGATTGGTTGAAACTCCCAATTACATTATTATTTGTAATTCAGAAATGATTTACCAAGCTGAAAGACTAGCTCAAATTAACAGGGAAAAAAACAACTTAAATGTTAAAGTTGTTAATATAGAAAAAATATATAACGAATTCAGTTCAGGTAATCAGGATATTTCAGCAATACGGAATTTTGTAAGATATGTTTACAATAACCAAAATAACAATCAAGATTTTAAATACTTATGTTTATTTGGAGATGCGTCCTTTGATTATAAAGACAGAATTCCGTCAAATACAAATATTATTCCCTCATGGAATTCTTTAAATAGTTTTAGTCTTTCGAGTTCTTATATTTCTGATGATTTTTTTGGTATGATGGATGTAAATGAAGGTTCAATGTCTAATTTCAACAAGTTAGATATTGCTGTTGGAAGAATTTTAGCTGACGACAACGAAAGAGCTAGAGATTTAGTCGATAAAATTGAAAAATATTATTCCGAAGATTCATATGGAGATTGGAGAAATAAAATTATGGTTATTTCGGATGATGTTGACGAGCCATGGGAAAATATTATTCAATCCACATCAAACAGTATAGCCGACATTATAGAGGAAAATAAGCCTTTCTTTAACACAAGAAAAATCTTATCCGATGCTTTTCAGCAAGAAACTTCATCTGGTGGGGAAAGATATCCAGAGGTTAAAAATCAAATAATTAATGGGATAAAGAAAGGAGCTTTAGTTGTAAACTATTTTGGTCATGGAGGAGAAGACGGAATAGCTCGAGAAAGGCTTTTTGATAAAATTGATGCTGCAGAATTGGTAAATCCCAATAGACTTAACTGTTTTGTTTCTGTTACTTGTGAGTTTACCAAGTTTGATAATCCTAACAGACAAACTGCTGGGGAATTTTTATATTGGAATAAAAGAGGAGGTGCTATTGCTCTTATAACAACAACTAGACAAATTTTTGTTTCTGTCGGAGTTGAATTTAACCTAACCCTTGAAGATTATCTATTTTCTTTAAATTCTAATAATTACACTTCAATGGCAGAAGCATTAAGATTAACTAAAATTGATCCTGCTATTTCAAATTCAGATCAACGAAGGCTAGTTTTTTTCATTGGCGATCCTGCTATGAAGTTATCTATTCCTGAGCCTGAAATAAAAATTACACGTATCAATGATATACCTGTTCAAGATTTTAATTCTTCATTGAGAGGTCTAGATTTGATAAATATTAAAGGTGAGATACAGAACGAAAACGGATCTCCTATCGAGTCCTATCAAGGAGAATTGACAGCGACAATATTTGATAAAGAAATTGAAAGATCAACATTAGGAAACGACGGTACTACAGATAGCAATGGAAATCCTATAATATTAAATTTCAATACTCTTGGAGAAATATTATTTAGAGGAAAATCATCTGTGTCAAATGGAAGTTTTGAATTTAGCTTTGTAGTCCCAAAAGATGTTGGTATGGAAGTAGACAGTGGGAAATTTAGTTTTTATTCAAAGGAAAATTCTAGCCTTGCTGATAACAATGGCTACAATAAGTCAATTTTAATAGGGGGTATCAATGAAAATGCAGAGGAAGATAATATAGGTCCTGAAATTGATCTTTTCATGAATGATGAATCATTTATTAGTGGAGGTATTACAAATGAAAATCCTAATTTAATCGTTAAGCTATTTGACGAAAATGGGATAAATACTTCCAGTGGTGTAGGACATGATATAATTGCTACCTTGGATAACGATGATGCTAATTCATTCAGGTTAAACGAGTATTATCAAGCTAATATTGACGATTATAAAAACGGAACAATTAACTACCCACTTGATAATTTATCTCCTGGGATTCATAATTTAAGATTAAAAGCTTGGGATGTTTATAATAATTCATCAGAAACCGAAATTGATTTTCTTGTTTTTGATCAGGATCAAGATATTGTCATTGAAAATCTTTTAAATTATCCTAACCCTTTCATTAGTTACACTGAATTCTGGTTCAATCACAATAGTTCTGCTCCTTTGAACGTTACAATACAGATATTCACGATTGCAGGAAGATTGGTAAAATCTATTAACGGGATCACACAATCTGATTCTGGGAGTAATTTCTCCAGAGATTTTTCGTGGGATGGTAGAGATGATTTTGGGGATAAAGTTGCCAAAGGAGTTTATATCTATAAAATTACAGTTAGATCTGAAACATTAAATAAGCAAGTTTCAAAAACTGAAAAACTAGTTATACTTTAAAATATTATATTTGTAAGCTTATGAATTTGAAAAAAATTATTTTACCAATTATTATTGTGTTTGGTCTGCAATTAAATGCACAAACCACTGCAACGCAGGTTACTCCAAATCCAAATGATAGTAGGGTAATCACAACCGGTGTGCCTTTTTTACTGATTGCATCAGACGCAAGAGCTGCAAGTATGGGTGATATGGGGGTAGCAACATCTGTTGATGCATACTCACAATACTGGAATCCTTCAAAGTATGTTTTTTCTGAAACTAAATCTGGTTTTGGCCTCAGTTATACTCCTTATTTGAGTAAGCTAGTAAACGATATTTCTTTGGGGAATTTAACCTATTTTAACAGAATTAATGAAAGAAGTGCTTTCGCTGTTAGCTTAAGGTATTTTTCTTTGGGCGAAATCGAAATTATTCAAGATGAATTCTCACAAGCACTCATAGAAAAGCCAAATGAGATGACCGTTGATGTTTCTTACTCATTAAGACTAGCAGATCAGTTTTCTATGGGTGTAGCATTAAGATATTTGAGATCAGATTTACGTATTCAAGCCGTTGATGAAACCGCAAAAGCAGCCAGTTCTTTTGCTGTTGATTTATCTGCATATTACCAAGGTGAAGAGCAAAATTTTGGAGATATTGACGGAAGAATTAGAGCAGGGGCAATAATTCAAAATCTTGGCCCTAAAATTAAATATGACGAGTCCGGTTCAGAAACTTTTTTACCTACAAATCTTCGGTTAGGCGGTGGGTTTGATTTTCTATTGGATCAGTACAATACAGTTTCTGTTACGGCTGAAGTAACAAAAATGCTAGTGCCAACGCCTCCTTTATATGGAACTTTTACAGATTATACAGATAATAATGAAAACGGTATTTTTGATGAGGGGGATGAGCAAATTGGACAACCATACACCGCAATTATTGACGGAAAACCAAACGATGTTGACTTTATGAGTGGTATTTTTCAGTCATTTTCTGACGCGCCGGGTGGTTTTAGTGAAGAACTTAAGGAGTTTACATGGGCTTTAGGTGCTGAATATAAATATGATGATTCTTTTGCTTTGCGAGCTGGTTATTTTAACGAAAGCGAAGAAAAAGGGGCAAGAAAGTTTTTAGCTCTAGGCGCAGGTTTTAAATTTTCTGGAACCAAGGTTGATCTTTCTTATCTATTCTCTGCCTCAAAAGTTCCAAGTCCTTTGGAAAATACGCTAAGATTTTCTTTAACTTTTGATTTTGGTAGTAATGAATACTTGGAGTATTAAAACTAATTATGAAAGAAATTAAGGTTTGTTCTAATTTTAAGGTCTTTGATTCGACAGATGAACTAAATGATCAAATCAAAAGCTTGTTTAAAGAGGCCTTTTTAATTCGAAAATCTGCATATTCACAATATTCAAAATTCAGTGTTGGTGCTGCTGTATTATTGGAAAACGGTGAAATTTTAAGTGGATCTAACCAGGAAAACTCATCTTATCCGTCTGGATTATGTGCTGAAAGAACAGTACTATTTTATGCTAATTCTAAATATCCCAACATAAAGG
>CABWYN010000039.1 GCA_902509675.1 uncultured Bacteroidota bacterium
TTTATCCAAAAGTGGAGGTGTTCTTAAACAAACTATGCAGTCCATGAAATTTGGTTTTGGTATTTATTTTGGTTCTGGAAAACAGTGGCAATCTTGGATACATATTGATGACATCTCTAGACTATTTATATACATTACAAGCCAGAGACTTTCAGGAACATATAACGGGGTTGCACCAAATCCTATATCTAATTATATGTTTACTAAAATAATTTCTGAGGTCAAAAAATATGTTTTATTTCTTATTCCAATGCCTAGATTTTTTTTTAAAATGATTTTTGGTGAAATGCATAATATCCTCTTTGAAAGTCAAAAAGTCTCAAGTAAAAAAATTGAGAACAAGGGGTTTAAATTTAAGTTTAATATTCTGAGGGATGCTATTGAAAATATTTTACAGTGACATTTTGGCATTAATCTTAATATGGCAGTAATTTTGTATTAGTTAATTAAAATAAAATCAAATGGCGAAAAAAAAATCGGTTAAGAAAGTTGATGCAGTTAAAGAAACCCAAGCTGATAAAGATCAGCTGGAAGAAATTAATTTAGAGGAACAGGTTAAAAATGAAAAAGATAAATTTTTAAGACTATTTGCAGAGTTTGAAAATTATAAAAGAAGAACAGCGAAAGAGAGAATTGAATTATTTTCAACAGCAAGTGAAGAGGTTATGATTTCACTTTTGCCAGTCCTGGATGATTTTGATAGGGCATCAGTAGAAATTGAAAAGGATAAAGAAAATGAAATTTTAAAGGGAATATTATTAATTAAAAATAAATTATTTGACTCTCTAAAATCTAAAGGCTTAAGTTTAGTAACCGTAAATAAAGGTGAGGACTTTAACGCTGATAATCATGAAGCAGTTACTCAAATTCCTGCGCCAAGTAAAGATATGCAGGGCAAAATTATTGATGTTATTGAAAAGGGATATAAGTTAGGTGATAAGGTGATTAGATATCCAAAAGTTATAATAGGAAAATAATTATGAAGGAAGATTACTACAAAACCCTCGGAATAAGTAAAGGAGCATCTGCTGCTGAAATAAAAAAAGCTTACAGAAAGATGGCTATCAAATACCATCCTGATAAAAACCCAGATGATAAAGCCGCTGAAGAAAAATTTAAAGAAGCCGCTGAAGCTTATGATGTGTTAAGCAATCCTGATAAAAAATCTCGTTATGATCAGTTTGGTCACCAAGCCTTCCAGGGTGGAGGTGGAGGATTCGGAGGCGGTATGAATATGGATGACATATTTAGCCAATTTGGAGATATTTTTGGAAGTAGTGGTTTTGGTGGTTTTGGTGGTTTTGGTGGTTCCCAAGGAAGGCGTATGGTCAAGGGAAGTAATCTAAGAGTTAGGGTTAATTTATCCCTAGAAGAGGTATGTAATGGTGTTGAAAAGAAAATAAAGGTTAAAAGAAAAGTATTAGCACCGGGCGCAACCTTTTCAACATGTTCTCAATGTAATGGGTCTGGACAAGTGACCAGAGTTACAAATACTATTCTCGGTAGAATGCAAACGTCTGCTACTTGTCCAAAATGTGCAGGTGCTGGCCAAAGTCTTGATAATAAACCGAGTGGATCAGACTCTAACGGAATGATTATTAAAGAAGAGACGGTAAAGATTCCCATTCCAGCAGGTGTAGTAGAAGACATGCAGCTTAAAGTTTCTGGAAAAGGGAATGAAGCACCAGGAAATGGAATTAATGGAGACCTACTTGTAGTTATTAATGAATTACCGCATAAAAAACTTCAGCGTGAGGGTGATAATCTACATTATGAATTATATGTTAGCATCCCTGATGCAATTCTTGGATCAAATAAAGAAATTGAAACCGTCAACGGAAAAGTAAGGATCAAGATAGAGCCTGGAATGCAATCTGGAAAAATTCTTAGACTTAGAGGGAAAGGGGTCCCAAGTATAAACGGGTATGGAACCGGTGATTTACTTGTCCATGTTAATGTTTGGACGCCTAAAACACTAGATAAGAAGCAAAAACAATTTTTTGAGTCGATGCAAGAAAATGAACATTTTGAGCCAAAACCTGAAAATTCTGAAAAGTCATTTTTTGACAGGGTAAAAGATATGTTTTCATAGTTATTTCTTAATTTTTTATTAAATATTGGTTTCATATCTAATTGCTATTTGTATAAATATTATATTTAGGAATTAACCTAAATATTCATGAATAATTTACTCGTAGCAAATTCGATAAGTAAACAATTTGGAAATTTCACAGCGCTTAATAACGTTTCTATAAACATTCCAGAAGGCTCAATATATGGTTTATTAGGGCCTAATGGAGCGGGTAAAACGACGCTAATCAGGATTATCAATCAAATTACCGCTCCTGATACAGGAAGTGTTCTTTTTGATAATGAATCACTTAATTCTACCCATATCAAAGATATAGGATATCTTCCTGAAGAAAGAGGATTATATCCGAAGATGAAAATTGGAGAGCAAGCAATTTATTTGGCTCAGTTAAAGGGAATGGATAGACAATCTGCACGATTGGAATTAAAGAAATGGTTTGATAAGTTTGAAATTTCTGATTGGTGGAATAAAAAAGTTACCGAACTTTCAAAAGGTATGGCCCAGAAAGTTCAATTCATTGTTACAGTTCTACACAAACCAAAGTTGTTAATTTTTGATGAGCCTTTTTCAGGATTTGACCCAATAAATGCTAATCTCATTAAGGATGAAATATTACAACTTAACAAAGACGGTGCTACTGTGATATTTTCAACTCATAGAATGGAATCTGTTGAGGAATTATGTGAATACATTACTTTGATTAATAAGTCAAATAAAATTTTAGACGGAAAACTTGACGATATCAAGAGTGATTTTAAAACAAATACTTTTGAAATTGCTGTTAATTCCTTAGAATCTCAAGTTTTAAAAAAGGAACTAGAATTAAAATATCAAACAATGGCGCCAACTTTTAGGACTATCGGAGATAATCTTAGGATGAATATTAAATTAAAGTCAAATCAAGGTTCTGATGAATTAATAAATTTGCTAAATAAAAATTCTAAATTAATTCACTTTAAAGAGGTTATTCCTACCGCGAATGAGATATTTATTAACTCAGTTGAAAACGACTAAATATGGGAAATTTTACACTTATAACATCTAGAGAATATCTAAATAAAATTACGAATAAAACATTTATTTTATCTACACTTTTAACACCTTTATTCATTGCTGGAGTTATTCTGCTGATAGGTTGGCTGACTAGTGTAAATAACGAGTCGGTCAAAAATATTTCAGTTGTTGATAATACAGGATATATATTTGATAAATTAAATTCTTCAAGTACAATTAAATATGAGTTACTGGGTGATTTTTCAATAGACGATGCAAGGGTTATTTCTAACACAAAATCGGATTATGGTCTTTTGTATATCAATAATTTTAAATCACCAAAGGCTATAGCTGATTCTATAAAATTTATCTCAGAAGATGCTTCATTAACTGTTATAAATAATATTGAATCCCAACTAGAAAACATCCTTACTAATGAGAATTTCAAAATCAATAATATTGATATAAATAAGATTAATAATAGTAAAGTTTATGTTTATTTAAGTCAAGAGACTTTTGAAGGAGAAAAAACAACCAAAGCAGATGGTTTCATAAAATTAATTTTTGGTTTTATTTTAGGAATGATGTTGTACATGTTTATATTTATTTATGGTAGTATGATTATGATGAGTGTAATCGAAGAAAAGACAAATAGAATTATTGAAATAGTTATTTCTTCGGTCAAACCCTTTCAATTAATGACAGGAAAAATTGTGGGGGTTTCTCTCGCAGGCCTAACACAATTTGTTATGTGGGGGATTTTAATATCTGTATTTAGCTCTTTGTTTTCTTATTTTTTTGGTATATCAACTTCATATGAAAATACAGAGTTAATTTTAAACGCATCTGAGGATAGCGCGATTAGCTCT
>CABWYN010000040.1 GCA_902509675.1 uncultured Bacteroidota bacterium
TGATATTATTAATAATTGAGTCTGAAAACAAAAACGAATCCTGTGGTACAAATCCTGTATTCATCCTCAAAGATTTTAGATCAATTTTTTTAATTGGTATATCATCAATAAGTATTTCCCCAGATTTTATTTCATATGTCCTGGTCATAAGTTTTAGGGCAGTACTTTTCCCGGAACCTGTTATACCAATGATTCCTAGAGAAGATCTTGGATTGATGGAAAAGTTTATTTTTTTTAATGCATTGATGTTAGATTCTTCATAATCAAAGGATACATTTTTAAATTGAATTTTTCCATTAATATTTCTTATTCCATTTTTAATGTTTTTAATTTCAGACTCTTGGGTTAAAAACTCATTGATTCTTTTCTGTGAAGCTTCAGCTTGTTGAATAATAGAGCTTATCCATCCCAGAGATGCAACTGGCCATGTTAACATATTAACATAAATTATGAATTCTGCAATTATACCTATACTATCAATTGTTCCATCTAAATATTGTTTACCGCCTATGTAGATGACAAATAAATTACTAATTCCGATTAACAAAATCATAAGGGGAAAAAATAAGGCTTGCATCTTAACTAGACCTAGTTGATTTTCTTTGTTTTGTTGAGATATTTTTTCAAATTGTTCCGCAGTAGAATCCTGCATTGCGTAAGATTTTATAATCTTAATCCCCGTGAAAACTTCCTGGGAAAAAGAAGATAATTTTGATAATGACTCTTGCACTATTTTGCTCTTTATGTTTATTACCCTACTTAATTTGTAAATTGTAAACGAAAGTATTGGTAAAGGACTAACTGTGTATAAGGTTAATTCAGGTGATTGTTTGTACATGTAAAAAAAAGTAATAATTATCAAAGTAATTGTATTAACAGAATACATTATTGCTGGTCCAACATACATTCTAACTTTTGAAACATCCTCGCTAATACGATTCATTAAATCACCGGTTTGATTTTTTTTATAAAAACTAGATGGCAGTTTTTGATATTGATCATAAATTTCATTTTTTAAATCAAACTCTACGTATCTTGAAACGTTTATAATTGTTTGCCTAGTCAAAAAGGTGAATATACCAGCTGAAATAGCCGCCAGTAATATTAAAAATATATTTTCTACAAGTTCTGATTGAACTATTTCTAAACTAACAACATTGCCCTTTCTAAACTCGTCAATAATATTTACAGAATTTCTTATCAAGCCTGGGGTGAATAGAAGTAAAATTCTGGCTATAATGATAATAAAGAAACCTAAAAGAAGGTTTGTTTTATATTTTAAAAGATACTTATTTAAATATTTTAATTCTTTCAACCTATTGGTATGTTATAAAATTATTAATATTATCTTGCATGAACTTTTGAATGTTCTTTATAAATGTTAACTCGCAGACATATCAGGCTAAAAATAATGCAGTATTTGTATGCGATTGAAATTTCTGATTTCGAAGATACGAAAGAACATCATAAAAATCTTCTCAAGGGTATCGAATCTATCCATGATCAATTCATATTACAAATTTCTTTCCTAATTGAGATTTTTTACAAATCAAAAAGTACATATTCTATATCCCAGAAAAATTTGTTTAACGATGCAAGCTCAAAGTATTCAAACGAAAAAATGTCAAACAACAAATTTTTAGAATTAATTTCAGGAAACTCAAGAATTACTAAATTAATTAATGATAGAGTTTTTATCAATTGGGAAGTTGATTATAAATATGTTAATATAATTTATAATGAATTTATTGATTCTGATTTCTATAATTATTACATAAAAACGGAAGAAAATTCTTTTGAGCTTGACAAAAAAATAGTACGTGATCTTTGTAGAAAAATTATTATTCCTAATGAAAGTTTACAGGAATTTTTAGAGGAGAAAAATATTTTTTGGATGGATGACTATCCACTTTCAAACACAATGCTTATAAAATTTATTAAAAACTGTAGTGCTAAAAATATTGAAGATTATTTTTATTTTGATTTGTATTCAAATGCTTCTGATAAAAAATACGCTAATGATTTAGCAAACCTTTCGCTGAGAAACTTTAAAGAGAATAATAAACTGATTAATAAGTATGTTTCAAATTGGGATGTTGATCGAATAGCTAAAATTGATTTAGTTATTTTAAATTTAGCAATTACTGAAATTAAGGACTTTAAATTAATTCCAGTTAAAGTTAGTTTAAATGAATACATTGAAATTTCAAAAGATTATTCATCTGAAAAAAGTAGTTTCTTTATTAACGGAGTTTTAGATAAGTTTGTTAAGGATCTCATAGAAAAAAAATCTTTAATTAAGGAGGGAAGAGGTTTGAGAGAATAATATTTTTCTTTACTTTTGAATCAAAATTTAAATAATGAAAAAAATAATTTACCTATTTGCTTTTATCTTTGTTTTAACCAGTTGTGGAGACGATCCTTTTAGTAAGGTTAAATCTGAAAATGTTAAATCTGCAGCCGTCCGTGACAATACTCCTTTCAAATATCCTGTTATGTCTTTTGATAGAAAGGTACACGACTTCGGTACAATTGATGATGGCGTCCCTCAAGAAACAGTTTTTTCTTACACAAATACAGGTGAAGCTCCTTTGGTAATCAGTGATATTAAGTCAACTTGTGGCTGTACAGTTCCTCAGGACTGGAGTAGAGCCCCTTTATTACCCGGTGAGTCCTCAAAATTTACGGTCAAGTTTAATGGTAAAGGTGCTAATAGAACAACAAAAACAGTTACTATCAATGCGAATACCCAAAACGGATCTGAATCTGTAAGAATTATTGCTTTTATCAATAAGTCTACATCCGCATCTAAACCAACAGGTTCGGTAATCCAGTAATTATGGAACAATTTTCTCAGTTTACTCCGTTTCTTTTAATGTTTGCGGTAATCTACTTATTTATGATTGCTCCGCAGATGAGAAAGGCTAAAAAAGAAAGAAAATTTTTAACAGATTTAAAGTCAGGTGATAAAGTGGTTATGAAGAGTGGAATGCATGGAAGAATTAACCATATTAACGGTAAAGAAGGAACATGTATTATCGAAACTACTGCCGGTAAGTTAAAATTTAATAAATCAATGATATCAATGGATGCCTCAAATGAGTTAAATAAATAAAAATTGTTACAACTTTATGTACAAAAAGTTTATCTCACCTTTTTTATTTTTATTTGATCCTGAAAAAATCCATCATTTTACCTTCTTTTTATTAAAACTGACCTTTAAAGTTCCATTTATTGGTCATTTAATTAAGTCTATTTATTCAATTAAAAATAAAAAATTGGAAAGGGAGCTTTTCGGTTTAAAATTCAGTAATCCTGTTGGAATGGCTGCTGGTTTTGATAAGAATGCTACACACATCAGTGAATTTGAAAATTTTGGTTTTGGTTTTATTGAGATAGGCACGGTTACTCCAAAACCGCAATTAGGAAATCCTAAAAAAAGACTTTTCAGATTAAAGCAAGATAAAGCCGTTATTAATAGAAT
>CABWYN010000041.1 GCA_902509675.1 uncultured Bacteroidota bacterium
TCCAATATTTCCTGAAATTGAACAGCTAATATTCGCATCGTAAATTAATTTATGTACTAATGTTGTTGTTGTTGTTTTGCCGTTGGTTCCTGTAATTCCGATAATGGGTGATTTGGAAAAGTTATATGCAAATTCGATTTCAGAAATTATTCTAATACCCTTATCTAAATAAAACTTAATAATATCTGTAGCGTCTGAAATCCCTGGACTCTTTACAACAAAATCTATATCTTTTGATTTAGCTAATTCATGAGAGTTTTCTTCAAAACGAATATTCAATTCATTAAATTGTTCTTTAACAGGTATTTCTATTGCCCCATAATCAGAAACAAATACGTCATAATAATTCTTCTTAGCCAGTATCGCACTACCCACACCGCTTTCACCTGCACCAAGAATTATTATTTTTTTCAATTATCTTATTTTAAGAGTTATTATTGAAAGAATTGCGAGGACTATCCCAACAATCCAAAACCTTGTAACAATTTTACTTTCATGATATCCTTTTTTCTGAAAATGATGATGCAGTGGCGACATTAAAAATATCCTTCTACCCACTCCGTATTTTTTTCTTGTATACTTGAAATAAAAAACCTGTAGAATTACCGATAAATTCTCAATCAGAAAGATTCCACATATTAGTGGTATTAACCATTCTTTTCTTACAGATATAGAGATCACGGCTATAATCCCTCCAATTGTCAAGCTACCTGTATCACCCATAAAGACCTGGGCGGGATATGTATTATACCACAAAAAACCTACTAGAGCACCAACAAATGCTGCGATAAATATTGTGATTTCACCAACTCTAGGTATATACATGATATTTAGGTATTCAGAAAAAATTATATTTCCCGAAACCCAAGTGAAAACTCCTAATGTTAAAACAATTATTGCAGATGAACCAGCAGCTAGCCCATCTAAACCATCTGTAAGATTGGCGCCATTTGAAACAGCTGCAATAATTAGTACAACAAAAAAAATAAAAACAATCCACGTATAAGATCCTAAACTAGGATCAATCCATGTGATTAAATCAGAATAATTAAACACGTTATCTTTGACAAAAGGGATGGTTGTATCAGTTGATTTGTATTCGGTAAGTTTATCAATAAGCTGTATCTGATCAGAAAAAGGGCTTTGTTCTTTAACTGTTACCTCAGGATGAAAAAATAAAGTTAGTCCCACTATTACTCCAAGTATCACCTGACCAATTATTTTATACTTTCCACGAAGTCCGTTTTTATCGTTTTTAAATAATTTTATATAATCATCTACAAAACCGATTAATCCCATCCATACCAGTGTAACAATCAATAAAATAATATATATGTTATCTAGTTTAGCGAATAATAAAACGGGGATAAGAGTTGAAATAAGGATTATAATACCTCCCATTGTTGGAGTCCCCTTTTTTTCATTTTGCCCCTTAAGACCTAAATCCCTTATAGACTCTCCAATTTGTTTGAATCTTAAATACTCGATTATTTTTTTTCCGAAAATTGTAGAAATTAATAAAGAAGTAATAACCGCTGCAGCAGCTCTAAATGAAATATAAGTAAATAGCGAAGCTCCAGGAATCTGGTATTGGTTTTCTAAATATTCAAAAAGATAGTATAACATATTTTAATTTTTTTGATTTAATAAATTCTTTATAATATCGAAGTCATCAAAATCTGTTCTTACTCCACTTATTTCTTGATAAGTTTCATGACCTTTCCCTGCAACAAGTATTATGTCATTTGACTGAGCAAACTGACATGCTGCTTTAATTGCTTCTTTTCTGTTCGTAATCGAAATTGATTTATTGGAATGAAATGACTTAACCCCTTTTTTCATTTCTTCAATGATTAATTCAGGGTCTTCATTTCTTGGGTTATCACTAGTGAATATAACTTTTGAACTTAAAGCAGTAGCTATATTACCCATTATTGGTCTCTTTGATCGATCCCTGTTACCGCCACAACCAACAACAGTAATTAAATTATTATCTACTGACTTAATCTCATTAATAGAGTTTAAAATATTTTCTAATGCATCAGGGGTATGTGCATAATCAACAATTGCAATAATTTTATTTTTTCTGTAAAACTGGAATCTACCCTCAACAGCTTCCAAATTACTTATACCCATCAATAGCTCGTCATCAGGTAAGCCTAATGTTGATGCAGCTGAATAGACCGCCAACATATTATAAGCATTGAATCTTCCCATCAGTTTACACCATATTTCTGATTTGTTTATTTTTAAAAGCATTCCATCAAAAGAAGATTCTAATATTTTTGCTTTGAAATCAGACATTGAATTTAACGAATAAGTAAGTTTTGCAGCCTTTGTATTTTGAAGCATAAACAATCCATTTTTATCATCGTTATTTATTATTGCAAAAGAGTCCTTTCCTAATGCATCAAAAAATTGCTTTTTAACATCTCTATAACTTTCGAAAGATTTATGATAATCTAAATGGTCATGGGTTAAATTGGTATATACTCCCCCCTTGAAATTTAATCCTTTGATTCTACTTTGATCTATTCCATGAGAACTCACTTCCATAAAACAGTATCTAACCTCATTACATACCATTTCATTCAAATATTTATTAATTGAAAGAGAATCAGGTGTGGTTTGATTTGCTGGAAAAACTTCGTTATCAATTACTATTTTAACCGTAGAGAGTAAGCCTGATTTTATCCCTATATTTTTGTATAATTCAAAAAGTAAAGTCGATATAGTAGTTTTTCCGTTGGTACCGGTGATCCCTATCAAATTCAGTTTTCCAGAAGGATTGTCGAAATAATTTGAACTTATAAAAGCTAGAGCATCTCTAGAATTAGGAACGCTAATATAGACAACTTCATCAGCAATTTCTTTAGGAAGATTTTCACAAACTATACAAACTGCTCCGTTTACTATCGCTTGATTTATAAAATCATGTCCATCAACATTAACTCCATTGATGGCTACATACATGTCGCCTTTTGTAACTAATCTAGAGTCAAACTCAACTTTTTCTATAGAGACAGATGTGTTTCCAACAACACTGTTTATTTCAACTTTATATAAAATTTCTCTAATTAATTTCAAATCAATTTTATTTTAATTGTTTGCCCCTTATTTATTTTTGAGCCTGCCCTTACAGACTGTCTTATCTTGTTTCCATATCCTTCAACCAAAACTTTACATCCCGCATTCTCTAGTAGTGGAATTATATCCATTAATTCATAGTTGCTTAGATCTGGCATGACCATATTTTCTAATTCAGTTAAAACCTTTGGATCAATATATTTTTCATCGAAATACATGTCATTTTCATTATACATTTCGATAGTTGGAATTTCAGAATAAATCTTTTGTGCAATTTCTTTAAAGACTGGAGCCGCTACTACATTTCCATAATACCCTTTTGACTTAT
>CABWYN010000042.1 GCA_902509675.1 uncultured Bacteroidota bacterium
GAGCAAAAACTGATTATCGTGGTATGCTTGATGGGTGGTTTGTTCCAACCATGCCGGACTTAAATCAACGAAATAAATTTCTTGCAGAATATTTGATTCAAAACTCTATTTGGTGGGTTGAGTCCTTGAATCTAAGCGGAATAAGACAAGATACCTATCCTTATGCTGAAAAAGAGTTTTTGAGCAATTGGGCGGGCAGAATAATGAAAGAATATCCTAAATTTAATATTGTTGGGGAAGAATGGAGCTATAACCCTATAAGAATTGCATACTGGCAACAAGGAAATAATAATAAGGATGGATATGAATCCAACCTAAAAAGCACAATGGATTTTGCCATGCAAAAATCTATTTATGAAGGTATTTTTGAAAAAGAAAAATGGGATACAGGATTAATAAAGATTTATGAATCTTTAGCCAATGATTTCTATTATAATGACCCAAATTCTCTCTTGATTTTTAACGACAATCACGATATGAGTAGAATTTATACTCAAATGAAAGAAGATATTTCAAAAACTAAAATGGCCTTAGGATTACTACTTGTATTACCAAGAATACCGCAAATTTTATACGGAACAGAAATTTTGATGGAAGACTCCGACAACCCAGGGGATCACGGATTAATCAGAACTGATTTTCCAGGTGGATGGAAAGAGGACAAAATTAATGCATTTACAGGCAAAAATTTAGGACAAAACCAATTGGAAATGCAAAATTATTTGAAAACAATTTTAAATTTTAGAAAGAATAGTAAAGCTATTCATTTCGGGGAAACAGTACATTTTGCACCCATTGATGGTGTTTATCTAATTTCTAGAAAAAATAACAATGAAACTGTTATCTATATTATCAATAAAAATGACTCAAACAAAGAATTATCGCTTGAAAGATTTTCAGAATTAGGGATAAATAATATGAATTTTAGAGAAGTATATAGTGGTCAAAAACACCATTGGAAAGATAAAATTACTCTGAAAAAAAATAGTTCAATCCTTTTAACAAATAACTAATTTCTAATCAGTCTAAATAAAAATTTCTCCCACATCTCTATTTAAATTGTTTCTAAATGAATTTGAATTTACTTTTGGTTAAAATTCAAATATTATGGAAAATTTACAATTAAGTAATAGCTGTGTAAACTGCGAGAATATTTTAACAAATTCTCTTTGTGGTTTTCACAATGTTGAAGTAAGTGAGAAATATACATGTACAGATTTTGAGGGAAAGTAAGAACCTCAACTTTAGCTAAATCAATTTATTATAGTAATTTTGATTGTGCTTAATAAGAATCTTTTACTTCTCACGTACATTTTATTCTTAAATCTTCAATCTCAAGAATTAGAAACTTTAAGTTACTCCCACCTAAATCAGGGTTCCATTGAGGTTATCACTGATTTACATTCAAATTTTGTCGAAGATAGAAATCTAGAGGTTTGGTTACCTCCTAATTTCAACCCAAAAAGCAACTATGATTTGCTGATAATGCATGACGGTCAAAATTTATTTGACGGAACTAAGACATGGAATAAACAGGAGTGGAAATTAGACGAATGGGCATCAAAATTAATTCCAGAAAAGAAAGTTAAACCGTTTATAATTGTAGGAATTTATAATTCCGGGGAAAATAGATGGAATGACTATTTCCCAGAAAACGCATATGATTTTGTTAACGACAAAAGATATATTGACAACAATAAACCAGAACTGCACGCAAATGCATATTTAGAATATATTGTCAATGAACTTATCCCTTTTGTTAGGAGTAAATATTTAACATCTTCTGATGATTTTAGTATAGTGATTGGAGGATCAAGTATGGGGGGATTAATTTCTATGTATGCTGTATTTGAATACCCAGAAATATTTGACGCAGCCATCTGCATGTCAACTCATTGGACCGGAGCTTTTGTTATCAACAACAACCCTTTGCCTGATGCAATTTTTAAATACATGTCAGAGAATATTCCTAAATCAAACGGTAAAAAATTTTATTTTGATTACGGAGACCAAGGTTTAGATGAAAATTACCCTCAATATTCAAAAAAAGTAGATTCTATTTTTTTAAGTAATGGGTACTCAAAAAATAATTACAAAAACCTATACTTTAAAAACGAATGGCACAGCGAGGACTCGTGGAATAAAAGGGTTAATATCCCACTAAAATTTACTCTGAACTAACTATAATTTAGATTTTTTAGATGAAAAAATCCTTTTGGGTTCAAAATTAGGTTTAGCATTTAGCATTTGCCTTCCAAGACCAACAGGTTTTTTTTGTACCTCAAGAATTCTATCCTTTAAAATTATTGTTAGAGAATCTTTGGTGTTATTATAGGATTCCTCGTTGACTAGGTTATTATTTTCATCAGGATCATACTTGTGATCGTAGAGCTCATAAAAGGTTTTCTTTTTATGTACCCACTCAATCAATCTGTATCTGTCAGTTTTAATAGAATATCCTTGACCAAGTTCTTTTTCAGAATAAACTCTAAGTTCACTTAAAGCACTCTTTCTTTCTATTTTTTTATCAGAAATTAAAGACTCTTTTAAACTGTAACCTTGAACAAATTCTGGAACATTTATGCCTGTAAGATCCATAATCGTTTTATAAAGATCAATGAGTTCAACAGGTGAGTTTAATATTTTTTTATTTGACTTTATACCTGGCCCTGATATTATTAAAGGGACTCTTGTTGCTCTATCATATAAGGTTTGCTTTTGCCAATGCCCCTTCTCACCTAAATGATAGCCATGGTCTGATGTAAATACCACTATTGTGTTTTTATCAAGACCTGTTTCTTTTAATTTATCTAATACTTTACCAATTTGTGCATCAACAAATGAGGTGGTTGCATAATAGGCTTCTTTGATGATTTTTCTTGTTTTAGGATCTAAATTAATTTGCTCATTCCTTGCCCTAAGACTTTTTGCTGCAGGTTTAGAAACTGTTTCCAAAAAACCATTACCATTTTCTGGAACTTCCATTTGTTCAGTTTCATACATGTCAAAATATTTTTTAGGGGCAACAAAAGGAATATGTGGTCTATACAAACCAAAAGCCAAAAAGAAGTTTTCCTTGTTTTTTGCAAATTTATCAAGGAATTCAATAGTAGCATCTGCTCCTATCCCGTCAGTTTGTTCTTCATCAGTTCCTTCAGCTTCCAACCAACTTAGTGTAGCTCCGTCAAAATCTTTTTTGACCTTATTTAATTTGTACTCTTCAACCTTATCTCTTCCGTAAGGATTTACAGTTTGATCCCATGTAAA
>CABWYN010000043.1 GCA_902509675.1 uncultured Bacteroidota bacterium
TTTTTCTCAATTTAATAACTTAAATATTTCTTTGGAAAGTGAGTTTGTTTTCAAACAAAACGAGTATCCAAACAATAATTTTGAAGTTTATATTCCTACTGAGGAAACCTATAAACTATTGGATACTAGCACCCCTCCAGGCTCTTTTCATTTGTTAACTTTTACCTCGTCAATAGGATTTAAATCTAATAACGGAGGTCAATATAAAATCAACTTAAGAGTAGAAAATTTATTAAATAATCTTTACAAAGACTATTTAAATAGATTAAGATACTTTACGCATGAAATGGGAAGAAATATACTTTTTTCTGTTAGTTACAGTTATTAGTTTTCCCCTTTCAGTTATGAAAATAATTTTTTAAATTTGTGTAATTATTAGGGGTGCTTTCCAAAGCTGAGATTATACCCATTGAACCTCGAACAGGTAATGCTGTTTAGGAAAATGAATTTATATTCTATATAGCTTAGTAACCGCCCCTTCAATTTTTAATTTAAACTATATAATCAATGAAAAATCTATTTTTATTACTACTAATATTCAGCTTTTCCTTAAATGCTCAAGAAACCTTTACAGATTCAACAAGGGTTCAAAACTTAGAGGAAGTAGTCGTTTCTTCGGTTAGAGTAAAAGATAATATGCCGATGGCATTTAACAACATTTCAAAGAAGGAAATTGACAAGAGAAATTTAGGCCAAGATCTACCTATTTTATTAAATTTTATACCAAACGTTGTTACTACCTCTGATGCAGGTGCAGGAATAGGATATACGGGAATTAGAATAAGAGGCATCAATTCTCAATCAACCAACGTAACCATAAATGGTATTCCTTATAATGATGCTGAATCATTGGGTACTTTTTGGGTTGATTTACCCGATTTTTCTTCGTCAGTTGAAAACCTTCAAGTTCAAAGAGGAGTTGGAACATCCATTAACGGATCTAGTGCTTTTGGAGCAAGTATTAATATACTTACTGATAAAATTTCTGAAAAATCATTTTTTCAAAGCTCTAATTCTATAGGTAGCTTTAACACCTTCAAGAATACATTTAGATTTAGTACGGGTTTAATAAATGATGTTTTTGAATTTTCAGGAAGATTGTCAAAAATAGATTCTGACGGTTACATTGACAGGGCATCTTCCGATTTAAAATCTTATTTCTTACAAGCCTCATATAAAAATAAGAATACCTTAATAAAGGCTTTAAATTTTGGAGGGCATGAGATAACCTACCATGCCTGGAATGGTATTGATTTACAAACTTTAGAAGAAAATAGAACATATAATCCCTCAGGATTATATTATGATTTAGAAGGAAACTCTCAATTTCATGAAAACGAGTTGGATAATTATCAGCAAGATCATTTCCAGATTCACTGGACTCAATTATTTAAAAATAAATTAACCTCAAACCTTGGGATAAATTTAACCAATGGTAAAGGATATTATGAGCAATACAATGAAAACGGTAGTGAAGATTTCATAACTAGAAAGTGGTTAGATAATCAATTTCTTGTGTTTAATTATTCATTGAATTATCAGGGGAATAAAAATAATATAATTATTGGGTCTACCTATAGTGAATATGACGGTGATCATTTTGGAGAAACTATATGGGCTCAAAACTCAGGAGATATAGAATTTACTGATCAGTTTTATAGTGGAAACGGTTTGAAAAAAGACTTTAGCAATTTTATAAAGTCCATTTATCAAGTTTCAAGTAAGTTAAACGTATACACTGATTTACAAATAAGAAATATTGATTATAAAACATACGGAAGCACTTCTAATCTTGATCAACTATTAGTTGATAAAAATTATTCATTTTTTAATCCTAAAGCAGGAATTAATTTTCAGAGAAATAAAAAAAATAGGTTTTATTTCTCCTTAGCTAAAGCATTTCGTGAACCAACTCGAAGTGACTTTGAAAATAATATAAGTATTCAGCCAGAGGAACTAATAGACTATGAAATGGGCTGGAATTTTAACTCAGAAAAATTTTACCTAAGCTCTAATTTATATTATATGAAATATAAAAACCAGTTGGTTCTCACAGGATCTTTAGATGATGTAGGAACCCCGATAAGAGATAATAGTGGAGAAAGTTACAGAATGGGAATCGAGCTAGAATCTGCCGTTGTTTTAAACAGTGAAATTAATATTTCAGGAAATATAAGTTTTAGCGAAAATAAAAATATAAACTACATAACCAATTATGATGGTGTTTCAGTAAATTTAGGTGATACTGAAATTTCTTTTTCGCCAAAATTTATTTCGTCATTACAGCTTTCTTATAAACCTTCTTCAAACGTTGATATTTCATTTCTCAATAAATTTGTTGGGGATCAATACATGAGTAATACTGAATCTGATTTCTCTAAACTAGATTCATATGCAGTAACTGATCTTAGTATAAGATATAAATGTAAAGAAACCTTTCTGTTTAGTGATGTGGTAATTACCGCAATGATTAATAATATTTTTGACAAAGAATATGTTTCTAACGGATACTATTACACATATGATGACACGTGGTCAAATCCAAATGCAATTACTACAATTGAAGGATCAGGATATTACCCTCAAGCTACCAGAAATTTTCTTTTGGGAATTTCTTTTAAACTTTAAAAACTGGTAATTACAAGTGTGTTTCCAGAGTTCTCCACTCTGTATGATTTTAATGTACAGGTTAATGCTACCCCCAAGGATTGACCTGTAATTAAACTGTAGGTGTTTTGCTCAGAACAACTAGAAGTGGCTTCCAAGCCAGAAATAGTCAGTACGGAACATGGGACATTTGAATGATTAGGATCTGCAGCATCCCAAGCTAAAAAACCAGTTCCAGAATTAGTTATGATGAGGCCTCCATTACCTACATTTGGAATAAAAACGGAATTACTGATGAAATTTAGAGAGGAATATTGAGGCAAGTTTAGATTTACTTCATAATAAATATCAAGATTTAACAGGTAATTACATCTCGAGTCATTGATATTTTTAGCACAGCTAATAATAAATATCAGGATAGTTATACTGTAAAACTTAACATATTTCACCTACTAAAAATACAATAAAAAACCATGATTTAAATATTTTGTATAT
>CABWYN010000044.1 GCA_902509675.1 uncultured Bacteroidota bacterium
TACACCAAAACGTTGATGACTTGAGTATTATTTTATAATTAAAATAATTTCACCAACACTTATTTCATTTCCGCTAATCTTGTTTAAATCCCTTAAGTAGTCTATTGACATATTAAATTTCTTCGCAATTGAAAATAGCGTATCTCCTTTTTTAACCCGATAAGTCTTATTTTTCTTTTTTAATACTTTATTATCATATTTGTAAAGCTCGTATCTTTCAATTAGATCAATTAACTTTTGAGGATATTTGGGATCTGTAGCATATCCAGCTTTTTTTAATCCCCTAGCCCATTGCTTATAGTTATCAATATCTAATTTAAATAAAAAAGAATATCTGCCCCTTGTAGCTAAAAATATTGAATGATCTCTGTATGAAAATTCAGGATTGTCATATTTCCTAAAACATTCTTGCGCTTCATCATCATCATGAAAAATTTTTTTTCCTGTCCAGTCATGACATTTGATACCAAAATGATTGTTAGCTTGTACTGCTAATCTTCCCTTACCAGCCCCTGATTCCAAAATTCCCTGGGCTAAGGTTATACTAGCAGGGATTTTATACTGAATCATTTCATCCATTGCAATATTAGAATAGTAATTTACATAATCCTCTGTCGAATTTATTCTTGGAGATACGAATGAAATAGATTTAGTTTTTTTACTCTTTGATTTGGTTTTTTTTACCTTTTTTGTCTTTGCAGGTTGGTCAACTTTGTTGTTGTAAATAATTCTTTTACTCCCACAACTTTGGATTAGAAATATTACAATAAAAAGGACTAGTAATTTTTTCATTTAAAAAAGTTCAATTCAAATATAATTTAAATTATTCTCATTTAATTTATCTTTGGTCTGTCAATTGCATAGTTTTTTATGGATGAAGAAGATTACTATATAACAAATGATGGTTATCGTTGTTTTACCGAAAAGTATCATTTAAAAAGGGGTTATTGTTGCAAAAGTAACTGTAAACACTGTCCCTACGGATTTAATCCAAAATTAAATTAAAATGAATTTTAAAAAAGAAATTTCACAGGGGATACCAAATTTGTTACCCCCTAAAAAAGAATATGATTTTTCGGTCAATCACGCGCCAAACAGGGAAAATATATTATCAAATAATGAAAAAAAACTTGCTCTAAAAAACGCATTAAGATATTTTGATAAAAAACATCATGAAGAGTTATTAAAAGAATTCAAACAAGAGCTTGAACAATTTGGAAGAATCTATATGTACAGATTTAGACCAAATTATGAAATCTATGCAAGGTCTATTGATGAATACCCACATAAATCTAAAGAAGCAGCTAGTATAATGCTGATGATACACAACAACCTTGACAATCGGGTTGCGCAACATCCACACGAGCTCATAACTTATGGTGGAAACGGAGCAGTTTTCCAAAATTGGGCTCAATACCTGTTAACATTGAGATATTTATCAGAAATGACAGATGAACAAACATTAGTTATGTATTCTGGTCATCCAATGGGATTATTTCCCTCAAGTGAAAATGCTCCAAGAGTGGTTGTTACTAATGGTATGGTAATACCAAATTATTCGAAAAAAGAGGACCTTGAAAAATTTAATGCAATAGGTGTAAGTCAGTACGGACAAATGACAGCTGGAAGTTATATGTATATAGGTCCTCAAGGTATTGTTCATGGTACTACAATAACTGTGCTTAATGCATTTAGAAAGATTGGAAAAGATCCAGAAGGTAGTATTTTTGTTACCTCTGGACTTGGTGGAATGAGTGGTGCTCAACCCAAAGCAGGTAATATTTCAAAATGTATTACCATCTGTGCTGAAGTAAATATTAAAGCCATCAATACACGTCATTCTCAAAACTGGGTTGATGAGGTGATTGATAGTTCTGAAAAATTAGTTCAAAGGGTTAAAAAAGCACAAGAAAAAAAGGAAGTTGTATCAATTGCTTTTCATGGAAATATAGTTGAAGTATGGGAATCATTATACGAAAATGATATTAAAGTTGATATCGGAAGTGATCAAACATCTCTTCACAATCCCTGGTCTGGAGGATATTATCCCGTTGGATATACATTTGACGAGGCAAACAAATTAATTCATGAAAACCCTGAAAAATTCAAAGCTGAAGTAAAGTCTACTCTGAAAAGACATGTTGACATTATTAATCTACATGTTGAAAAAGGCACCTATTTTTTTGACTATGGAAATGCATTTCTATTAGAAGCTTCAAAAGCAGATGCAAATATTACAAAGAATGACGGGAGTTTTAAATACCCAAGTTATGTGCAGGATATTATGGGGCCAATGTGTTTTGATTATGGATTTGGTCCGTTCAGATGGGTTTGTGCCACGGGAAGACAAGAAGATTTAGATGTAACAGATGATATTGCATGTCAAATCCTTGAAAATCTAATTCACAGCGCACATAACGATACAAAACAACAAATGATCGATAATATTCAGTGGATTAAAGCCGCTAAAGAAAATAATTTAGTTGTAGGGTCAAAAGCAAGAATTCTTTATGCTGATTCACAGGGAAGAATTGAAATTGCCAAAGCATTCAACAGAGCCATTAAAGAAGGTAAGATTGGTCCAATTATTTTAGGAAGAGATCACCATGATGTTTCGGGAACTGATTCCCCATATAGAGAAACTTCAAATATATATGATGGGTCACAATTTACTGCTGATATGGCGATTCAAAATGTTATCGGAGATAGCTTTAGAGGAGCCACATGGGTAAGTATTCACAATGGTGGTGGAGTTGGATGGGGTGAAGTGATCAACGGAGGAT
>CABWYN010000045.1 GCA_902509675.1 uncultured Bacteroidota bacterium
TTTAATTTCTTCAGTAATTTCTTTGATAATTACTTCGGTTATTTTTACATCTATTATAATTATCGCCTACATAACTACGATTCTTTTGCTCTTAAGACAAAGGCAGATTTCTAGAATTAAAACAGACTTTATTAATAATATGACACATGAGTTTAAAACTCCAATAGCTACAATAAATTTAGCTTTGTCGGCAATTAAAAATCCAAAGACGATTATTGATAAGAAAAAAGTAAAAAAGTATCTAAAAATGATCTATGATGAAAATAATCGAATGCATGATCAGGTTGAAAATGTATTGATGATTAGTCACTTAGAAAAAAACGAGTTAAATATTGAAAAAAGTAGACACGATTTAAATGATATTATAAATTTAGCAATTTCTCATCTAAGTCTTATAGCTGAAAGTAAAAATGGAAATATTACTTTTAATAAAGACGCTGGAAACACTCAAATAGTTGGCAACGAGACACATTTAATAAATGTTTTTGTTAACATTCTAGATAATGCAATTAAATACAATAATGACAGGCCAGAAATTTTGATTAATACCAAAAATATTAATGATAGGGTTATTGTCGATATTATAGATAATGGAATTGGAATGTCAAAATCTGTTCAATCAAAGATATTTGATAAGTTTTACAGAAAACAAACAGGAGATGTTCACGATGTCAAAGGTCATGGTTTAGGTCTGGCTTATGTCAAAAAGATTATTGATTTCCATAATGGAGACATAAATGTTAAAAGTATATTAGGAGAGGGTAGTACTTTCTCCATACAATTAGGTCTATTTAAAAAATAATTATGAATAACAAAAAGAGAATTTTATTAGTTGAAGACGACACGAATTTCGGAATTATCTTAAGAGATTTTTTAAAGATGAATGAATATGATGTTGTTTTGGCAAAAAACGGAATGGAAGGTTTCGAAAAATTTAAAAAGTTTGATTTTAACCTTTGCATTTTGGATGTAATGATGCCATATAAAGATGGTTTTACATTAGCCTCAGAAATTAAAGTTTTATCGCCTGATATGCCTATTATTTTTTTAACCGCTAAGTCAATGAAAGAAGATGTTTTAAAGGGGTATAAAGTTGGAGCGGATGATTATTTAAAAAAACCTTTTGATAGTGATGTTCTACTCTATAAAATAAAAGCGATTTTAAAAAGGAATAAATTATCATCTGCCATTGAGTCTGAGGAGACTGAATTTAGTTTTAGCTCATTTCATTTTAATTCTAAATTGAGGCATTTATCATTTAATAATGAAAAAGAAATAAAATTGTCTCCAAAAGAAAATATGCTGCTCAAGTTATTATTAATTCATAAGAATGATCTCATGCCAAGAGAATTAGCTTTAACCAGAATCTGGCATGACGATAATTATTTTACATCTAGAAGTATGGATGTTTACATAGCTAAGTTGAGAAAACAACTGCAGAAAGATCCTAACGTAACCATAAATAACATTCATGGAGAGGGTTTTAGGTTAATCGTTAAGTAGTTTTATAAAACTTACAATTTCATTTAAATCATACTCGTTATTAAACCATCGTATGGACTTATTTGAATTAAACCAAGTTAATTGTCTTTTGGCATATCTTCGTGAATTGGTTTTTATTTTTTCAACTGCCATTTCATGCGTATACTCATTATCCAAATAATTAAAGATTTCTGAGTAGCCAATTGTGTTTAAGGCATTTTTATTCCTCGATTTAATTAAAGACCTAACTTCTTCAACTAATCCTTTTTGAACCATTTGATCAACCCTGGTATTAATTAAATCGTGTAATTGGGCCCTGTCTTTATTTAGTCCAATAATTATTTCGTTATATTTTGATTTTTTATTCTTTGTTTTAAGAAATGAAGAATATGGTAGTTTGGTAGAAATGGTAACCTCCAATGCTCTAATAACCCTCCTTGGATTATTGATATCAATAGTCTTTAAACTATCGGGATCTAGCTCTGTTAGTTTTGCCGTTAAACTTTTTAGCCCATTTTTTTCAAATTCGTCATTTAATTTTTTTCTAACCAATGGTCTTACTTTTGGTATCTTGTCTATTCCATATAAAACTGCATCAATATACAGTCCGGAACCACCAACAAGTATCGCGTATTTGTTTTTAGAAAAAACATCCAATATGATTTTATCAGCATCTTTTTGAAATTGAGAAATATTATAATCATCATTAATTGAAATATTATTAATTAGATGGTGTTTATTGCTCTCTAATTCATATTTTGAAGGTTTAGCTGTACCAATATTAAGCTCTTTATAAAATTGTCTTGAGTCAGCAGAAATTATTTCGGTATTAAACAGATTGGCTAATTTTATTGCTAAATCTGTTTTTCCAACAGCGGTAGGGCCTACTATAGTTATTAAAACTTTTTTCATTTGTTAATTCTAACAAAATTAATTAGTTCTTTTCTGTTAAGGTTAAAACAAATCTTATTAAATAGTTTTAATGTTGCTTCAGCATCACCGTCAGCTCTGTGTCTATTTTTAATTTCAATTCCTAGACTAGAAACTAATTTTCCTAAACTATATGAATTTTCATTTGGAAAGACATTTTTTGATAACTCAATTGTACATAATGTTTTTCTAATAAATTTTCTCTGGCATCTGTGAAACTCATCTTTTAACA
>CABWYN010000046.1 GCA_902509675.1 uncultured Bacteroidota bacterium
TGAAGTTAGAATTGCCGAGTGGTGTTGAAGTTGAGATAAAAGTTTAAAGTACATACCAGCCAGATTTTTGCTGGTTTACATGTCCGGAGCGTTTCGCGAAGGAAAAATGGAAAAAAATAATTTAGGGTTAAATTATTTTGACCCTAAATTTTTTAAAATAATAAATGAAAATAAAATAATATGTCTGGGTTAATAGGAAAAAAAATAGGAATGACCAGTATTTTTGATGAAAACGGTAAGAATATTCCGTGTACAGTCATTGAAGCTGGCCCCTGTGTTGTTACCCAAGTCAGAACTGACGAAATTGACGGTTACAATGCCGTTCAGCTAGGTTTCGATGACAAGACAGAGAAAAACACAACGCGAGCTGCCAAAGGTCATGCTAAAAAAGCAGGTACTGCAGTTAAAACTAAGGTTGTAGAGTTTCAAGGTTTTGATCAGGATCTGAAATTGGGAGACACAGTAAGTGTAGATCATTTTGAAGAGGGTGAATTTGTTGATATTTCTGGAATTTCGAAAGGAAAAGGTTTCCAAGGTGTTGTTAAACGTCATGGATTCGCAGGAGTTGGGCAAGCCACTCATGGTCAACATAACAGATTAAGAGCACCTGGTTCAATTGGTGCAGCATCTTATCCTGCAAGGGTATTTAAAGGTATGAGAATGGCCGGAAGAATGGGTGGAGAAAAGGTTAAAGTGTTGAATTTAAGAGTATTAAAAGTGATGACCGATAAAAATATTTTATTGGTTAAAGGATGTGTTCCTGGTCATAATAACTCTTATGTAATAATTCAGAAGTAATGAAAGTATCAGTATTAGATTCAAAAGGAAAATCTACGGGTAGAGAGGTAACTCTTCCAAAGGATATATATGCCATTGAGCCAAATGAACACGCACTCTACTTAGATGTAAAGCAATATTTGGCTAATCAACGTCAAGGAACTCATAAAGCTAAAGAAAGAGCTGACATTACGGGTAGTACACGTAAAATCAAAAAACAAAAAGGTACCGGTACAGCGCGTGCTGGTAGTATCAAGTCTGGTGTCTTTAGAGGTGGTGGAAGAATTTTTGGTCCGAGACCAAGAGATTATGAGGTTAAGTTAAATAAGAAACTTAAAAAACTAGCTAGAAAATCAGCCCTTTCCTTAAAAGCTCAAGAAAAGGCTATCACAATCGTAGAGGACTTTGACTTCAAAACACCAAAAACGAAGAAATTCTTAGATGTTTTAAAGGCATTAAAGCTTGAAGATCAGAAGACATTGTTAGTTTTTGGCAAAAATAATAATGTATATTTGTCATCGCGAAATTTTAAAGGTTCAGATGTAGTGACCAGTTCTGAGGTCAGTACTTATAAGATATTAAATGCTAAGCAATTAGTAATTTCTGAGAGTTCTTTAAATAGTATAAATGAAAATTTAAGTAAATAGATATGAGTCTTTTGATAAAACCAATTATTACTGAAAAAGCTACTAATAATAGCGAACTTAATAATTGCTATACATTTCATGTCAAAAAATCAGCTAATAAAGTTGAAATTAAAAAAGCAGTTGAATCTGCTTATGGTGTGAAAGTGGATAAAGTAAGAACAATTAATGTTCGTGCTGATAGAAGTATCAGATATACTAAAGCCGGAATACAATACGGAAAAACAAATGCTATTAAAAAAGCTATCGTTCAATTAGCGGAGGGAGAATCAATTGATTTATACGCCAACGCTTAGAAAAAAAATATAATGTCACTTAGAAAATTAAAACCAGTAACGCCAGGACAGAGATTTAGAATAGTAAATGAATATTCTGAAATTACTACTTCTAAACCTGAAAAATCTCTTCTTACTCCCTTGAAAAAAAGTGGAGGTAGAAATAATCAGGGTAGAATGACTATGAGGTATAAAGGTGGAGGTCACAAGAGAAGGTATAGAATAATCGATTTTAAAAGAGATAAGCACGATGTAGTTGGAGAAGTTTCTTCAATTGAATATGATCCTAACAGATCTGCTTTTATTGCTCTTATTACTTATTCTGATAATGAAAAGAGATATATTATTGCCCAGAAAGACTTAAAAGTAGGTGATAATGTAGTCTCAGGTCAGTCTGTTACACCAAACCCTGGAAATTCAATGCCTCTGAGTGCTATTCCTCTGGGAACCGTTATCTCTTGTATTGAGATGAGACCTGGAAGAGGTGCTACACTAGCCAGAAGTGCAGGTTCATATGCACAGTTGATGGCAAGAGAAGGTAAGTTTGCAACAATCAAAATGCCGTCTGGAGAAACCAGACTAATTTTAAGTAATTGTTTTGCGACTATTGGGGTAGTTTCAAATTCTGATCATCAATTAACTGTTTCCGGTAAAGCTGGTAGAAGTAGATGGTTAGGCAGAAGACCTAGAACCAGACCCGTAGCGATGAATCCAGTTGATCATCCAATGGGTGGAGGTGAAGGTAGAGCTTCTGGTGGTCATCCAAGATCTAGAAACGGTATTCCTGCTAAAGGATTTAGAACTAGATCTAAAACCAAAGAGAGTAATAAGTTTATTATTGAAAGAAGAAAAAAATAATTATGTCTAGATCACTAAAAAAAGGACCATATGTTCATTTCAAATTGAAC
>CABWYN010000047.1 GCA_902509675.1 uncultured Bacteroidota bacterium
TTCCAAATGATACAATTTTATTTAACAAGATAATTTCTCATGTTAAAAAGGATACAACTCGATCTCAAAAATATATTATTTCAGATTTAAGAAGTTTAGCAATTAGTAATAAAATAAAGAAAATTTTTCCTGAATCCAAGCAATTTTTTTCAAAGATTAATGATTCTGGGGTTGACACAAAAACCTTGGTTTATGATGACTTAGATTCAACATTTGTTAACGGTAAAAATATTGTTTTTCTTGAAACAAAAGAACAGGGTTTTGTCTCTAATGTAACCAGTATATTAAATTCCTTTGTAAATGACACTATAGAAATAGTATTAGTTTCTACGAACAAAAACAATGCTTTTGAGGGGGTCAATATTTCAAATAACTATTTATCAAATTTGAAATTTCAGTATGCCTCTACAAATAAAAAAATTGATATTATTAAGGATAAATATTTTATAGAAAAATTTATCACTACTTATAATTATTATCCAAATAAATATTCATTAAGAGCATATGATTTAGTTTATGATATACTATTAAGGTTAGCTAACGGTGCTATTGAGGATAGAAATATTCATGGAATTGAAACCCAATATTTTGAAAATAGGTTTAAATACAGGATTAGCTCATCTGGATCAATTGATAATATTGGTGTATTCCTAATGAAACATGAGGATTTAAAAATCTTAGAGCTAATTGATAAATAAATAAAATCAATTATATTTTCTACCATCTATGTCCTTTATTTCACTAAATTTGTTTGCGTTTATAACGCATAATGTCTTCACAAACTAAATACATATTTGTTACAGGTGGTGTTAGTTCATCTTTAGGTAAAGGCATAATTGCTGCTTCTCTAGCCAAACTGCTTCAAGCCCAGGGATATAAGGCAACTATACAAAAACTTGATCCTTATATAAATGTCGATCCGGGAACCTTAAATCCTTATGAGCATGGCGAATGTTATGTTACAAACGATGGTGCTGAAACAGATTTAGATCTTGGGCACTATGAAAGATTTCTTAATGTCCCAACATCACAAGCTAATAATATAACCACCGGCAGAATTTATCAAAGTGTTATTGGTAAAGAAAGAAAAGGGGAATATTTAGGTAAAACAGTTCAAGTAATACCTCATATTACAGACGAAATAAAGCAAAATATAAAATTCCTTGCTAGTGAAAATAAATACGATATAATAATAACTGAGATAGGAGGTACTGTAGGTGATATAGAATCTTTACCATACATCGAAGCATTAAGGCAATTAAGATGGGAGATGGGAGAAGAAAATCTTATCGTTATACACCTCACCTTAATACCCTATTTATCGGCTGCCAGAGAACTAAAAACAAAACCTACTCAACACAGTGTAAAAACTTTAATGGAAAGCGGTGTACAGGCCGACATATTAGTTTGTAGAACTGAGCATGAGTTAAGTCAAGGTATCAGAGAAAAATTAGCCAGATTTTGTAATGTAAATTCAGATTGCGTGATTCAATCTGTTGACGTTAATACCATCTATGATGTTCCGAATTATATGTTTCGAGAAGGTCTTGATAAAGTTGTACTTAAAAAGTTAAAACTTGATTATAATGAGCCAGATTTAAAATCATGGAATATTTTTCTTGACAGATATAAAAACCCAAAAGGATCCGTTAAAATCGGATTAATTGGTAAATATATTGAACTTCAAGATTCTTATAAATCAATCTTAGAATCATTTATTCATGCCGGAGCGGTAAATGAGGTAGGGGTTGAGGTTTTCCCGGTTCATTCAGAGCACATTAATCGGGAAAATGTTGAAGAAAAACTAGGTTCATTTGACGGAATATTAGTTGCACCAGGATTTGGAGAAAGAGGGGTTGAGGGTAAAATTGAGTCCATAAAATATGTTAGAAATAATAAAATACCCTTTTTTGGAATATGTTACGGAATGCAAATGGCTGTAATTGAATACTCAAGAAATATTTTAAAACTAACCGATGCAAACTCTACTGAGGTTAATCCACATACTAAAAATCCCGTGATAGATTTAATGGAAAACCAAAAAAATATTACAAACAAGGGCGGTACCATGAGATTAGGAGCATGGCAGTGTAATCTGGTAAAAAAAACTTTATGTCATTCTGTTTATGGATCCGATAAAATTAAAGAAAGACATAGACATCGTTATGAGCTTAACAACAAATATCTCGAACAATTAGAAAAAAATGGACTAATTGCATCAGGAATTAATAAAGAGACAAATCTAGTAGAGGCAATAGAACTTAAAGACCACCCGTGGTTTGTTGGTGTTCAGTATCACCCTGAGTATCAAAGTACTGTTTCATCTCCTCATCCATTATTTGTATCTTTCATTAAAGCTGCAAAAAATAATAATAAATAAAATGGAAGAAAATAAAATAGATATTAATTCCCTGATAGGGTTTTTTCTTATTGGCTTAATTTTTATTGGTTGGCTATGGTTAAATCCACCACCACCTGTTGAAGAAAATACAAATATTGAAAATTCTACTAATGAAGCCTCAGTGAATGAATCTTCAAACGAAGAATTAGCTGATGTTCTTACACAAACTATTGCAGAAAACAACAATGAAGAAG
>CABWYN010000048.1 GCA_902509675.1 uncultured Bacteroidota bacterium
CTTCCATTATAGGTTCCATCCCATCCTTCACTTAGTGGGCTAAGTTGTTTCATTAGTTTACCTTGACGATCAAATATATAAATCTTAGATAGCGGTCTGGTATCTATTCCAATAATCTGCCATGTATCATTGTATCCATCTCCGTTAGGAGTAAAGAATCTAGGATAGTCAATCACCAGTACAGTTTTGGTACCGATACCACAACCGTTAAGGTCTCTAACCGTTATTGTATGCAGTCCAGCGCTAACATCTATGAATGTTCCGTCTAATTGCCACGGTCCATCGTCTAAACTGTATTCATAATCACCCGTTCCAATAGCAATAGATTCAATAATGTGTTCTTCCGCAAAGGCTAGTGTTGTAACCACAGCTTCTACAATCGCTGGAGAACTACCCAGTACTTCGGTGGTAACATAATACTTACAGCCTGCTAACGAAGTCGCTACTGCTGTATAGGTTCCACTCATCAGCGGTGTATAGCTTTGTGTTGTTGCCACTAGGTCACCATTTGGATCAAACCATTCAAAGGTATGTTCCGTAGGGGATAGATTAATCTCCATTAGACTTGATTCTACCAATTCTGAACCGTTCACACCTACACAGGCTGTGTATAGATCTTCCAGGGTAAACTCAGGAAGTAAATTAACCTCTAGTGTTGCTTCTGCAATTGCATAACACTGAGTATCTACAGTTGTATCGTTGTCTACTCTTGCAAAGATCACCTGAGGATTAGAAGTGTTTTCATAAGTTGTAGCTAAGGCATTAACAGCATTATCTGCATCTTCTAGCGTTTCATAATACGTAACTGTGAAGTTCACAGGATCTTGTCCATCTAACATCTGCTCATCTAGCTCTGTTAAATCAAACTCTGTAATTCCATCATTAGGACTTACATCATCCTCGCATATTGAAAGTATTGCAGGAACACCGTCTCCATTGGCAATAGCAGCTTCTTGAACTTCTATATTAAAGGCACCTCCTATAATGAAGCAGCCTGTTGTGTCATTGGTAATGTTTACAAACAGCTCCTGTGGATTTGTAAGGTTTGTGTAAGGACTTGTGATTGCATTTGTATCGTTCTGTGCATCAACTAGATTCTCATAGTAAGTAACCGTAAAGTTAGCAGGATCTTGCGTGCCTAATAGCTCACCTGTTACACTATCCAGATCAAAGTCATAGAATCCATCTGTGTTAACCTCACAGGCAATAATATCTCCAACAGCCTCTATATTAGGTACTACATTAACAATTACATCAAAGTCAACGATTGTGTAACATCCTGTAATGTCATTGGTTACCCTTACATGGATGGTCTGTAGACCCAGTGCTGTATTGGTATATGCTGTAGGATCTACAATAGGATCTGTTTCTGTGATGGCATTATCTAAGGATTCATAATATGCTACGCTTACTCCCGGCTCTCCATCGATAATATACGCCTCGTTTACAGTAATATCAAATACTTCTACTTGATCTCCTGGATTGTCGTAATCACATAGCTCAAGATCTAAAGGATCTGTATTAGGTGTTGGATTTGGCAATACTCTTATGGTTAGCGTAGTATAAGCAACACATCCTAATTCATTTGTTACCGCTACAAATAAAGTCTGTGGATTGGCAGCATTGCCCCCTACAGAGGTATTTGTATAAGCCTCAGGATTTTCAATGGCATTTGTATTATCCACCGCGTCTTGCTCTGTCTCGTAATACACTACATCCCACTGCAAGTTCCCAGCAGTAATCTCATCATTCTTAGAGGTTAAATCAAACTCTGTGATCTGATCTGCAACTTCATCGTCACACTCTTCTAACGGTACAGACTGTACAACTACTGGAGGAAGAGAAACCACAAGGTTGAACTCTCCTGTACTGACACAACTGTTGTCAAATCCTTCTAATCTGACGTAGATTGTCTGAGGGTTGGATAGATTTTGATAGCTGGTTGTATTGACAATAGGATTGTCTCCAGTCTCTGCATCTAGTAGGCTCTCATGGTAACTCAAGGCAAAGTCTGTTGTGCTTTGGTCTCCGTAAATATCTTCGTCTCTTTGTGTTAGATCAAATACAGTGATCTCATCATAATCTTCATCACAAACCACTATGTCTTCGATAAGTAGCGGAAGCTCTGGAGAAGGCTTTGTGATTAATTCTTGCTCCACAATACTAAAGCATCCCGTTAGGGCATTCTCTGCTCTAACGAAAATGGTTTGAGTGTCAGGAATAATATTGTAGTAAGGACTAAAAATAGGATCTGCTGCATTTTCTGCATTGGCCATAGTCTCATAGTAAGAAAGGAAAATATCCAACTCTCCATTGATGATTTCTGTTTCATTAACATCTATGGTAAAGAAAGTAAACCCATCGTTGTCTTCATCACACTCTTCAATCGGCTCAGGAGCCACAGGACTTGGAATCGGATTTACTCTTAAGTCTAAAGTAATGGTAGAGTGACATCCTGTAATCTCATTTTCTCCTCTTATGTAAATTGTCTGTGCATTGCTAGTATTGGTATACGGACTTGTAATTGGATTGGTTGCATTGTCTGCATCTTCCTGGGTTTCAT
>CABWYN010000049.1 GCA_902509675.1 uncultured Bacteroidota bacterium
CCGCTAGAAACGCCATAAGATCTACATTTTTTTTTGAGTAATTTGACACTCCCTTCATTTCCAATGCATCTGTAACTATTAATCCCTTGAATTTAAGTTTTTTAATGAGTGTCTTTTCAACTATATTTTTTGATAATGTTGAGGGAAGCATTTTTTCTTTCTCTAATGAAGGAACGTTAAGGTGCGCAATCATAACAGCAGATAAACCGTTTTTGATTAATTCCTTGTACGGATAGAGCTCAACTTTATTTATCCTTTTCTTATCAAACTTTACAGTTGGTAATGTTAAGTGTGAATCTTTAGATGTGTCTCCATGCCCTGGGAAATGCTTAGCTGTTGCCAAAATGTTTTTTGACTGTATTCCGCGTGTGAAATTTATTCCCTTGCTAGAAACGTTAATTTTACTTTCCCCATAGGATCTGTTGCCAATGATAGGATTATTTGAATTTGTATTTATGTCTACCACAGGGGCAAAATTCATATGAATCCCTAATCTGTTAAATTGGTCCCCAATCTCTTTTCCTATTTCTTCTAAAATTAAATCATTTTTAATTGCTCCTAAACTCATATTCCACGGAAATTTTAATACTGAATCTAGTCTCATCCCAACCCCCCATTCACCGTCGGTGCTTATTAGCAAAGGGGTTTTGGATATTTTTTGATATTTATTTGTAAGATTTACCTGGATTGTAGGGTTCCCTGTTGAAAAGATTAAACCACCGATTTTATTAGAGGTGATTTCCGTAAGTATATTCTTTGAATTATTTATTTTTTTTGCAGTGGCTTGGACAAAGAACAACTGTCCAATTTTTTCATCAAGTGATAATTCTCTATAAATCGAATCCACCCAATTTTTTTGATTAATAAAATCTTCTGATATTAAAGGATCTATACTCTGAGATTTAGTATATGAAAAACTTAAAAAAATTAATAATAATAATAATCGATTCATGGTATATATCTTTTATGCCAACTATCTCTAACATCTACTTTCCAGTTAGTTTTCAGATCTAAGATGTTTTTAATTAAATTATTGAAAACTATTAATTTTTTATTTTTTTTCAGGTTTTTACAAAGAATTTTGAAATCGTTAATATGATCAGTTTTTATTTTGTTTTCAAAAATATATTTGACATACATCTTATCCAAAAGCTGTAAATTTAACGTATGTTCAAGCTCTTTAATAAAATTAACAAGTGTATCAATAGAACAACCAGAAACAAGATTACTTTCATCGGCTGCAATAATTATAAAAGTGTTATGTTTAATCAGATATGAAGATTTAAAATCTTTCTGATGTGATTTCCACTGATTAAGGAATACAATTATCTTTTTTTTAATGACAGGAATTATTTTTTCATCAATTGAATGTGTTGATTGAAAAACCCATACCCTGGAATTTTGATTTAATAAATTAAAATCGACAATCATCTATAAATCTTTGGCTTTAACAATGAGTTCAGCAATATCTAAAACCTCCACTTTTTCATCATTTTCAAATGATTTGGTGCCGTCAGTAAGCATTGTATTACAAAAAGGGCATCCGGTTGCTACAATTTTAGCAGAGTTATCTTTTATTTCTTCTGCTCTTTCGGTATTTATTTCCTTATTCCCTTTTTCTGATTCTTTAAACATTTGTGCACCCCCAGCTCCACAACACAAGGCTTTAGACTTACATCTTTTCAGTTCTGATAATTCCGCATCAATTTTTTTTATAAGATTTCTTGGAGCATTATATTCATTGTTAGCTCTTCCCAGAAAACATGGATCGTGATAGGTTATTTTTTTTCCTTTATAAGAACCTCCTTCAATTGAGAATCGATTATCATCTAATAGTTTATTAATGAATTGAGTATGATGATATACTTCGTAATTTCCGCCAAGATCCGGGTATTCATTCTTAAGAGTGTTGAAACAGTGAGGGCAAGTCGTTACGATAGTTTTTATGTCAAAAGAATTTAAAACTTCAATATTGGTCATTGCTTGCATTTGAAAAAGGAATTCGTTTCCAGCTCTTTTGGCTGGATCTCCGGTACATGACTCATCTTTACCCAATACTCCAAAACTTATATTTGCAGAATTTAAAATTTTAACAAAAGCTTTAGTTATTTTTTTTGCTCTGTCATCAAAGCTGCCAGCGCATCCCACCCAAAATAAAATTTCAGGTGAAGTTCCATCTTCTTGAAACTCTTTAATAGTTTTAATTTTAATTTCACTCATCTTTAAAAACTTCAATAGTAACTTCTTTTTTGACCAAATCA
>CABWYN010000050.1 GCA_902509675.1 uncultured Bacteroidota bacterium
GTTTTAGTGTAAATAAAGTGTGCTCATCTGGGCTGAAAGCAATTGATTTAGCCTACCAATCTATTTTGCTGGGCAAAAATGACATTGTAATTGCAGGTGGAGTTGAAAGCATGAGTAATTCCCCACACTATTTAAATCTGAGAAAAGCAACAAAGTTTGGGAATTCATCTTCAATTGACGGAATGATGAAAGACGGGTTAACCGATGTTTACAGTGAAAGTTCGATGGGTGTATTAGCGGATAATTGTGCGAGTGAGTATTCAATTTCTAGAGACGAACAGGATCAATACGCTATTAATTCCTACAAAAGATCAATTAATGCAACAGAAAAAAGTTTTTTTAATGATGAAATTATGCCTGTGAGTTATATCGATAAAAAAGGAAATCAGATTTTAGTAGAAAAAGACGAACAGGTTTCCAAGGTTAATTTTGATAAAATACCAAAGTTAAATCCAGCATTTGTAAAAAACGGCACTGTAACAGCTGCAAACGCATCTCCAATTAGTGATGGTGCTTCTTTTGTGGTTTTAATGAGTGTAAAAAAAGCAAAAGAATTAGGCGTGAAACCCTTAGCTAAAATTGTCGACTTTCGTGATGCAGCAATTGAACCAAAAAAATTCACTCTCGCACCCTCAAAAGCAGTCAAAGAATTACTGAGCAGCAATAATATGAATTTAAATGAAATTGATTTGTTCGAAATTAATGAGGCATTTTCAATGGTTCCATTGGTCAATATGGAAATTCTTTCAGTCAAAAATGATAAAGTTAATGTAAACGGTGGAGCTGTTTCTTTGGGTCATCCTCTAGGATGCTCTGGGGCTAGAATATTAACTACATTAATATATAATCTTCACAGGCTTAAAAAGAAAAATGGAATTGCTGCCATTTGTAATGGCGGTGGAGGTGCTTCTTCAGTACTGATTAAAATATAGTTGACAATGATTTACGGTATCTGTAATTTAAGTATTATTCCTGTACGTATTTTAAATTGTGATAAATCTGAAATGATTAATCAGCTTATTTATGGAGATGTGTTTGAGATACTTGAGGAAAAAGAAAAATGGATTAAAATTAAGTCAATGTACGATGACTATAACGGTTGGATTGACAATAAACAATATTTTAAGGTTGAGGATACCAACAAGCTAATTTTAAATAAACCTATTTACAGTTTAGATTTAGTTGAATTTATTGAAAACAATGAAAAAGAATTATTTACCATTCCAATAGGTTCTGATATTTCTAACACGTCTTTAATGAATCATAGTTTTGATGGAAAAAAAATTTCAGGTAAAAAGGATAGACACTCGATAGTTAATATAGCGCATTCTTTTTTAAATTCTCCATATTTATGGGGAGGAAAAACCCCATTTGGTATTGATTGTTCTGGTTTTACTCAAATGGTATATAAAATTAATGGATATTCACTTTTTAGAGATGCTAAAGATCAAGCAACTCAGGGGGAAACACTAAGTTTTATAGAAGAATCAGAGCCAGGCGACTTAGCATTCTTTAATAATGAAAATGATGAAATAATACATGTTGGGATAATTTTAAAAAACAACCATATTATACATGCGAGTGGAAAGGTTAGAATAGATAGAATTGATCACAGTGGAATTTATAATAATGATCTTAACAAACACACTCACTCTTTACGCTATATTAAGAAAATTATTTAACTACTGAACTTCTAGCTGAGCTGCTATTTCTTTATATTTATTTTCCGACTCTATATCACCAATAGCAGAAAAAATATTTTTTAAAGTTCTAACCGCGTTTAGATTATTATTTTCTAATTCGTAAACTTTTTCGAGATAAGGTATGGCGCTTTTATATAAATTTTCTCTATCTATTTTAAGCTCATCATATCTGTTATAATCTGCTGTTGACATTCCTAAAGAATTCATTTCTTCAATGATAGCTCCCTCCTTTTCTAAAGTAAGAGCCGCTGCGTTTAAATAAGCCTTCGTGTAGGTTGGATCCATTTCAATAGCTTTATCATAGTATTCGATTGCAACTTCAGTATTGCCTTTATCAGCATTTACAACTCCAAGGTTAAAGATCAAATCCACATTATTAGGCTCAA
>CABWYN010000051.1 GCA_902509675.1 uncultured Bacteroidota bacterium
AGCAAATTCAACATTTATTTCAGTGAGTTGTGTATGTATTTCATTTTGCTCAGGCATAGACCACGCTTCAAAAGGTGTATTGTCTGGGCTGTCCATATATTCGTGCCAATTGTTTGTAGAATAGTCCATTCCACTTATTGCAGGGATAAATGTAAAATAGTTTGTAGTCAACTGACTAGTAAACTGAGATATAATTGGGTCTTCGCCGGTATAGTCGCTTGCAATTGAGAGTGTGTCAAAAAGTCCACCAGGGGCAGAGTCAACTCCATCGGTATATCCGTGAGACTGAGCTTGGGCTTGCGCTTCAATATCACAAAAACACCACCAAGGGGCATCTATGTAAACATTACTCACAGGAATAGTCTGGTTTATATAGGGAGTATACCAAGAATCTAAGTAGGCATCAGCCCCAATAGACACATCAGGCATAACTGCATCTAAAGATTGGAATCCAGGGTTGACAGCATTTCCGTTAATATCAAAATATGGATTTAGAGACCCACTACCATTTATCATACTTACATTTCTAGTATTTTGAGGATATTCAAAGGAATTGACTGAGTCAATTGCATTATAAAAAATGGAAAAAAACGGATGTGGCTGAGGTAAAGCATTATTATTGTCAAATTCGGCTACACCATCACTAAGATGCGGTTCGAAGTGGTCCCAAAGCATCTGTCTTGCCGCGGGAGATTTTAACATTCCATCAACAACAGGTCTGAGAGACTCAACACTAAAATCACCCACCCAAGTATCAAGCCCGTATGCTAAATAGTTAAACATATGCTGGAAACCAATAGGAACATTTGCCCCAGCATGTGGAGCATCAAAAGATATATATAATCGAGTTTCGTGATCAACACCAATATTTTCCATATAATTTAATGCATATCTTGATATCAGGCCGCCCATGCTTGGGCCAATCACAACATTTTCATTATCTCCAACTTTTTGATCATTAATCATTTTTATAAGTTCCACCAATAACATTGCATTTCGTTCTATATAGTCCGCGCCCCCATATACCCATACTTGATCTTGTTCTCTAAAATAAGTAGGGAAGTTTAAAACAACTACATCATATCCATTGTCTCTTACTATATCACCTAAATTGCCAGAACCAAAATTTAAAGCCTGATATATTGAATTGATATTTCTTGTATCCAATGGATCAAACCCATCAACTACAAATATTGGCTTATCTAAGATATTATCAGCACTGTAAAAAATTTCCATTTCTCCCCAGCCTTTAAAGGAGGTTTCACCATAAGGTTCTATATTAGGTGGGGCGGTTGTTTCCGAAGTAAATCCGATAATATTCTGATTAAACTTTTGATTTAATTCTTCATTTGAATAAATAACATTCAATTTAGAAATAACTTCATTTACTTCTCCGTTATTTAGTGTTATTCTAAAACTAATCTCTTTTTCACCTTCACTTTCATAGATGACATCATAGTCTTCGTCTAAAAGTATCTCCCTGTAACCTAGATTATCCCCAAAATCAATTTCTAAAAGATTAATTGTTTTATCACTTGTATTAAAAAATAAATTTGAGGATAAATTAAAAGTTACTTCCAGACCTCTTTGTAATGGTTTCAAAGCTGCAGCAGATAAAATTTGGTGATGTTCGAAAATATCTAAATCACTTTGAATTCTTGCGTAATGATTATCGGTACTTTTATATACTAATTGATTATTTTTTGCAGTATCATTAAAGGTTTCGTACTCAGAATAAATAAGTGCCAATGAAATATTGGTGCTTAATAATTCAGACTTTGCGATATCTTTGATTACTTCTAAACTTCCCAATCGTTGTTGAAAATCAGAAAATGCTATCGATTTATAAACCTGATAAAAGCTATATAAATCATGGGTTGTGTTTTTTAATTTACTGATATTACTTATGCTAGAGGGATTATATAAAATATCACTATTCATTCCATCCTTGTCAAAGTTTGGAAAAATATCATTTATATTTTGTGAATAACCAAATGTTGAAAAAAGTATTAAATACGTAAAAAATAAGAAACTAGT
>CABWYN010000052.1 GCA_902509675.1 uncultured Bacteroidota bacterium
CACATCACTAAAAGAAACTAGCTCAATCCCAGAGGTGTTTGTAATATTATCTTCCAAATTAGAAGAAAGACCAATAAATGAAAGGGTGGTGTTATTTGAAGGACTCTGGTTTAAGGTTAAAATTAATTTACCAGAAACTAACTGAAAATTAACTATGCTAATTGAGGAGTCGCTAAAAACAAAATCATTGTTCAAACTATTAATGAGTGCGCTTGTATTACTATTATTTGAAACAAGAGTTTCCGAGTTTGTTTGAATCTCTAAAATATTTCCAGACAATGTAATATCAGATGCTATTGGAGCATAAATTGATTCTTGTAATGTCAATCCATATATGTCTTTCATTACTTGTGGGAAAATTCTTAAAGCAAACTTTTCATATCCATTTACAAATGGATAATGACAATAGTCTGAATGAACCTGCATTCCCGTAGTAGGCATTATATTCACGTTATTATTTTCAAGGGCTAACCGCCTTTGCGCCTCTTTAATTTTTTTTCTACCACTAGAAATAGTTCCACAATTACAATCTCTAGTCTGAAAAATATAATATTTTTCCAGCCCAGGATAGTCCTCTTGCCAATAAGACATTAAATTCTCATAAGCAGTAATATATTGTGAAGTTGTTAGTCCATTTACAAAGGAATCTGCCTCACCTTGTGACCATAAAATTGTTCTAACATAATTTCTCAACCCGGTTTTATTTAGCCTATGGTATAATCTACCGTAGTTGGAATTGGTTGAGGAGGTATAATCACTGGGGCGATCGAAGAAACTTATTGGTTGACCACCATGCGCACCATTAAAGATAGCAACAGGAATATTTAATTGATCTTTGATCATCTTAGCTAGAGCCAAACCCCATTGTCCAGCATTTCCACCACTATTTTCATTACCATCTCCTTGTGCATAATACCAATTGTCATCAGACAATACAGAGGATGAACCTGTGTACCCACCTGAGTAAACTCTTAAATAATCATTTTGATAAGCACCGGATGAACCGCTATACATACCCGCTGCAGCATTTGACTGGCCCTGAACAATTATAACATCACCTGAAACTAAATCATCAACATCACTAATTAGTGAAAACTCACCTTGTGTGTCTTTTACATATATTTTAATTCTGTATTTTGCTAACTCCGCTAGAATAGGAATTTGAATATCAAAATCTGCTATATCTTGATTATATGTTAACGTATTGTTGTAAGTGTTTACGATTGTACCGTTTCTTAAAAACTCGACTTTGATTTCAGAATATGCAGTGGTTTCAGAAGATGTTGGGCTAACCCATTTCCAACCCTCGCTGGGTTCAGAATAATTCGCAGAGCTAGTATCATGATATAAGCCAATCCAACCCCTAAAAAAACCAAAAGAAGATACTGCAGAATTTTCTTCAGCAGTGTGAAAAGAGGCTAAGTATCCTCCCAAATTTTCTGCCGCAATTTTAGCCTCTTGCCAAGTTAAATCTTGTTCATTTTTAAAATATGAATGTCCGTTAAATTGGCCAAGGTAAGTCAAGTTGCCTAACGACTGAATTAAACCTTCATACTCAATATATGATTTTTTGCCTTCACTCCCATTTGCATCATTCCACATCCCGTATGAATTTACTATCTCGGCATAATCTTCAGGAGCAGGTGCGTTATTAGGTTCACCAGCACTCCAATTTGAGAAATCTAAATCGTAGTTATCTCCGATATTTATATATCCGGAAATATCAACCTGTCCATAATTAGTATTTAGGTCTCTCCCAAATAATTGTTTTTCGCTGGGAATACTGGTAAATGTAATTTGACTAGAAAGTGTAGTCGTAAATACAAGTAGTAGCGCAAAAATTATCTTCTTCATATAATCCGAATGTCAAAAAATAACCCCACAAAAATGTGGGGTTATTTTAGTTAATATTTATAAATAATATTATTGAATTAATGCCTTTAATTCATCAATTTGTTTTTGTTGTTCTTTAATAGCATTAATTAGTACAGGAATCATTCCTTGGTAATTCACAGAAAGTGT
>CABWYN010000053.1 GCA_902509675.1 uncultured Bacteroidota bacterium
GATGATAAAGTTCTCAAAGAAGTTACATAACCAAACATTTCTGAAAGTGGCACATCAGCTTTAACTACTTTAGATCCAGCACGATCTCCCATATCATTTACCTGACCTCTTCTTCTGTTAAGATCACCAACAATGTCACCCATATTTTCTTCAGGAGTTAAAACTTCTAATTTCATAATTGGTTCCATTATCACAAAACGTGCAAGCTTTGCAGCATTCTTAAAACCAATTTTAGCAGCTAGCTCAAACGACAACTGATCGGAATCAACATCGTGATAAGAACCATCTCTAAGAGTAACCTTTAGAGAATCAACTTCATATCCTGCTAATGGCCCATTTTGCATTGCCATTTTAAATCCTTTTTCAACAGATGGTACAAATTCTTTTGGAACATTTCCACCTTTAATACTAGAAATAAATTCTAATCCTTGTTTTCCTTCTTCAGCAGGTTCAACTGTAAACACAATATCAGCAAATTTACCCCTACCACCAGATTGCTTCTTATAAACTTCTCTATGATCGGCTTTTAGAGTTATTGCTTCTTTGTATTCAACCATCGGCTCACCTTCGTTAACTTCAACCTTAAACTCACGTTTTAATCTGTCAACAATAATATCTAAATGAAGTTCCCCCATACCAGAAATAATGGTCTGTCCAGATGCTTCATCAGTTCTAACAGTAAATGTAGGATCCTCTTCTGAAAGTTTACCTAGAGCCATACCTAATTTATCAACGTCAGCTTTTGTTTTTGCCTCAACTGCAATACCAATTACAGGATCGGGAAAATCCATACTTTCTAAAACGATTGGAGCTTTCTCAGACGTTAAACTATCTCCGGTCTTAATGTCCTTAAAACCAACAGCTGCACCAATATCACCAGCTTCAATTAAATCAATAGCATTCTGCTTATTGGAATGCATTTGATAGATTCTTGAAATTCTTTCTTTTTTTCCAGATCTATTGTTTAAAACATATGATCCTGCGGGAAGTTTTCCAGAGTATACTCTAAAGAAAGCTAGTCTACCTACAAACGGATCGGTAGCAATTTTAAATGCAAGGGCCGCAAATGGCTCATCTGCAGAGGGCTTTCTTGAAACATCTTCTCCGTTATCAGGGTTAGTTCCTACTATTGCCTCTTTATCAATTGGAGACGGTAAATATCTACAAACCGCATCAAGTAAGAATTGAACACCTTTATTTTTAAATGCAGATCCACAGACCATCGGGATGATAGCCATATCCATAACAGCAGCTCTTAGTGCGTTGTGAATTTCTTCTTCTGTGATTGAATCTTCATCTTCCATGTACTTCTCTAAAAGGTTGTCATCATATGACGCTACCTCTTCGATAAGCAATCCTCTATATTTTTTTGCCTCTTCTTTTAAATCTTCAGGTATTTCAACAATATCAAAAGTAGATCCCATCGAATCTTCATGCCAGACAATAGCTCTATTTTTAATTAAATCCACCACTCCTTTAAAATCAGATTCTTCACCGATTGGTAAAACAATCTGAACAGCGTTTGAACCTAACATTTCTTTTACCTGCTTACAAACCATTTGAAAATTGGAACCTTGTCTATCCATTTTATTAACGAATCCGATTCGAGGTACCTTATAGTTGTCAGCAAGTCTCCAGTTTGTTTCTGATTGAGGCTCAACTCCGTCTACGGCGCTGAATAAAAATACCAAACCATCTAAAACTCTAAGTGATCTGTTAACTTCAACAGTGAAATCAACGTGACCAGGAGTATCGATTATATTGAAATGGTAAGGTTTAGAATCAGCAATCTTTTTACCATTGTCGGTTGGGAAATCCCATGTACATGTTGTAGCTGCAGAAGTAATAGTAATACCTCTTTCTTGTTCCTGCTCCATCCAATCCATAGTAGCTGCACCATCATGAACTTCACCAATCTTGTGAGAGACACCTGTATAATATAGTATTCTTTCCGTTGTTGTGGTTTTTCCTGCGTCAATGTGAGCAGCAATACCAATATTTC